>DNXM01000211.1:0-1377 GCA_003505905.1 Oscillospiraceae bacterium | reverse complement strand
CAATTGGGTCAAGGCTCGGGTTCTTGCCTTTCCAGCGGTAAAGCAAGCTTGCTTCGGGTACAATTTCTTTTTCAAGCTTTTGTGCAATCAGCGGATAAGCCTCGTCCAAGAACCGATGAAAACGGTCAAACTGTGACCAATCCACCTTGCTCTTGTCGGGGTCGGAAACAGTCGGAATCTGAATGGCTTGACTGATGTGCTCGCAAGCCCGTGCTTCATCGCAGGATTCCGCTTTCAGTTCGATTTTTTGAATTTCTTTGGGCTGAAATTTTGCCGCTCGAACACAATTCACGGCGGTCGCCGCACCCAATGCGCCGAGAATTACTTTTGTGCGCTTCTTCATAAGACTGTCTTTATCTCCTCAAATTATTCTCTTATTCCGTCGGCCAAATACGGCGATGGAAGCAGCTGCTCTTACCCTTGTGGCAAGCATTGCCTGTTTGGTGCACCTTAATCAAAAGAGAGTCATAGTCGCAATCCACATAAATGCTTACGAGCGTCTGCTTTTGCTCGGAGCTTTTTTTCCAAAGCTTGCCCGTACTGCGACTGCAATACCATACCTCACCCGTTTCAATGGTTTTTTCCAATGATTGCTGATTCATAAAGGCAAGATGCAAAACCTTGCCCGTATCCTTATCTTTGACAACCACGGGAATCGTTGAATGGTGCTGAAAATACTTGTTGGTATCCATAATTCTTCCTCCCACATCCGATTCTACATCTCAAACAAACTGATTTGCATATTGTCCGGCAGACAATCCAATGCGCCGGCATTCTTCAGCGCCGTAATAACGCTGCTCGACACACCCGACCTGCGTTGAAATTCATCCACGCAGATAAATTCACCCTCACCGTCATCTCTTGCGGCGGCAATCGCTTTGGCGGCGTTGACACCCGTACCAATCAGCGAACAAAATGCCAAACGGATTTTTCCGTCTTCAATTTTGAAAGTGGTGGCATCGGATTTGTAAATGTCAATCGGCAAAAACTCAATACCTCTTGCCTTCATCTCCAAAAGCACCTGCAAAGCTGTATATTGGGACAGCTCCTTCGGTGTTGCCTCTTTACCCTTGTCGGTAATCTCTTTCATCTTACGGCGCACCTGGTCGATGCTCAGCAAAATGGTGTCGGCATCCAAATCCTCACCACGCACGGTCAAATAAGCCGCATAGTAAGCCAACTTGTGATAAATTTTGTACCAACCCAAGCGAAGCGCCGCAATAACATATGCGGCGGCGTGCGCCTTCGGGAACATATACTTGATTTTCAGGCAGGATTCAATATACCACTCAGGAACATTGTGCGCACGCATCTGCGCCTTATGCTCATCCGTAAGCAGCTTGGGCGCATTACCCTTACGCACGATTTCCATAATCT
>DNXM01000159.1:3725-5765 GCA_003505905.1 Oscillospiraceae bacterium | reverse complement strand
GTTTTGCTCATATACACAGACTGTCGGCACCCGTCCGGAACGGGCGCCGCAGCCCCACCACCGATATCCGATAAGCATTACGCTCGAATAAAGCAACATACGGAGGGCTACTTTACATCGGTACCGAATAAAGGTGACATCCTCAGTTGATCTATTGACAAATTCTGTATCTTCATCATAGCAAACCGAGTTCCGTATGTAAAGCACTGTATGAGAATTAGAATAATTTGTTTATATTTTGTCTATATTTAGCTGAACACAAAAGCTGAAAATGCGAAATAATGCTTATTGCATATTATTTCTTATTTCTCGCCGTTATACATTTTTCCGAATGAAACGGGAATCAACAAAAGCCGCCGCTGTAATGAACATGATTGGCAGGTAGGGGAAGTGATAGCGTGCGGCACCGACGGTAATCATGCACATGGCCGTTGCAATCAAAACAATGCCGTAAAGAAACGACATTGAGCGCCAATAGCCCTTTTTCATCGACCAAACAACGCCGATGAGGAACAACGCAAGGGTGAGCATATAAAAGCCCTGCGTGTACATCATGATGATATCGCCGTGCTCTAAACTACGGTCACCTTCTCCCTTCAAAATCGAAAACAGCGAATCAATGTATTGCCGCCCCGATGTGAGCGCTGTGTTGTCAAACCACGGTTCACCCGAATAGGTTTCGGTAATATACATATAAAACAGCTTTTTCGGCATCAGCATCAAGAATTTTTCCGGATTCTCCCGAATCCATTTTTTGGCGGCATCGGAATACACCTTGTTGATTTCCTTGAATGTCATGGAATTTATTTCTTCATCGGGAATGTATCCGACATGACCGGGGTAGAAAACGGTTTTGCTGTAGGAACCGTCCGCATCCTCGTTACAGCCCATCAGCAGATTTCCCGAGGCAACGCTTGGCTGGTAGCTGAAAACACCGCCGTTGTAATAATTCCAAAACGAACAAAGCAGAACGCCGGCGCAGAACGCCGCCACAAAGCGCACATAGACCATCGGTCGGCTCCGTAACACCAAGAAAAGCCAAAGAATCGCAATGAAAAACGAAATGCCCAGCGGACGAACCCAATTTGCCAAGCACAGCAAGAAGCCCGAGGCAATGACGCTTAGGCGAGAGCGTTTGATGGCTAACGCAAGCGAAGCAAAAGCAAGTGCAGTGAAGAGAATTTCCGTTCTGGCAATACATACCTCACTCCAAAAAGTGCCGAACATACAAAACAGAATGGCTGTCGGATAAAGAATCGTGTCGCTGTGCGTGATTTTTTTGGCAAGATACAGCGTGCAGAACAAAATGACCTGGACAAAGAGAATATTGAAGAAATAGACAATCTTCATGTTGGTGGTGATGCGGAACAGCAGTACCATCCAGTTGACAAGACCCGTGCCGGCTAAACCGCCTCTCACATCAAAATCCTCGGTCATGGGATACCATACGCCTGCGTTGTGGCATTCCATAGCATCCCTTGTGTATCGCCATGCGTCGCCGATGGGAACGCCTTTGAACGAAAGCACACAGTAGAACTGCATGGCAAGCATCACAATATAGCTGATAAGGGCGAGGATTTTCAACACACGGATTCTTTTTTGAGGCAAGAGGGAAGACGGCTGTCCGAACAGCTGTGCTTTTTTCAGACTCTCACTGCGCAAAAGAAACGAATTGTGAAGCTTATCGCCGAAAGCTCGGAGCTTTTCCGAATTCAAAAGTAACACCTTCTTAACCATATTGTTTTGATTATATCAGCTCTATAAAAAAAAGCAACTGTTAATTACAATGTTGCAACAACAATCAACAATGTAATAAAATATGTAATAAAATATCGAGAGGCAAACGGAACAATCGTCTTGTAAGAAAATTTTAACAATATAACCTATTGACAAATCGACCGATAGGTTATATTATAGTGACAAAGTTAGCACTCATATATATCGAGTGCTAAAATTATCACAAGAGGAGGAAGCACCGTGGAAATGACCCCGAGAAAGCAAAAGATTTTAGCGGCGGTGGTCGAAAGCTACATTCGCACG
>DNXM01000159.1:0-3588 GCA_003505905.1 Oscillospiraceae bacterium | reverse complement strand
GAACAGCCGCACACCTCCGCAGGGCGTGCGCCGACCACCTTGGGCTATCGCTATTACATCGACAAGCTGATGAACAAGCTTGAGCTGAACAAGGATGAGAGCGAAAGCATCACCAAGAGCGTTTCCTCCGGTCGGGGTGACCCCGAGCAGCTGCTTGAAAAAGCCGGCGAAGTGATTGCACGGCTTACCAACTGCGCCGCAATTACCACCTTGCCGACAGGCGAGCAGGCGTGTGTGCGCCGAACGGAATTTGTGCCCGTGAGCAACCGCACGGCGATGATTGTTTTGCTCACCTCGTCAGGTACGCTCAAAAGCAAGGCGTGCCGCAGCGATATGCCGATTACTCAGCAGACGGTGGAACGGTTTTATTCCGTCTGCGCCTCCCACTTCATCGGCAAACCGCTTGAAGAAATCGGCACGGTCATGCTGCAAACGCTTGTGGCGTCCCTTGGCGAATATGCCCTTGAAATGTCCCCCTACTTTGTCACTTTGGCGGATTTGGCGAACGATGCGCTCAATTCCGATGTGTTGTTAGAAGGTCAGTCCAACTTGTTCAATCACCGTGAGCTGAACAGCAGTGTGATTGACATTATGGAACTGCTCCGCCGGGGCGAACCGCTTTCCAAGCTGATTGCATCGGGCGAAAAGGACGGCTTGAATGTCAAAATCGGCACGGAAAACGAGTACAAACAGTTGAGCAATTCGAGCGTGATTATTTCACACTACGATGTTAACGGTTCCCGAAGCGGTGCCTTGGGCATCATCGGTCCGACCCGACTCAACTACGCAAAGCTGATACCCTATATGCAATTCATCTCCGGCGTAGTCGGAAAAATTCTCAGCGAAACGCTGGAAGATTGAAAAGAAAGGACATACTGAAAATGGCGGAAGAAAAGAAGCCAACCGAACAGGAAGAGGTTAAGGAAGAGAAAAAAGAAACGAAAAAGACCCGAAAGAAAACCGATAAGACGGCAGAGCTTGAACAACAGCTTGCCGAGCAAAAGGACCTGTATTTGCGTTTGGCGGCGGAATACGACAATTACCGCAAACGCACCCAGCGTGAAAAGGATGCTCTCAACGGTGAAATCAAGGTTTCGGTTATCGGCGAGTTCCTCACGGTGCTGGATAATTTTGAGCGTGCATCCTCCAATGCCGACAGCGATTTCGATTCTTACAAAAAAGGCATTGAAATGATTTTTACACAGTTCGGCGATATCCTCAAAAAGCTTGGGGCGGAATCGTTCGGCGACATCGGCGATGCGTTTGACCCGTCGATGCATAACGCCGTGATGCACATTGAAAGCGAAGATTTCGGCGAAAGCACCGTGGCTCAGGTGTTCGCCAAGGGCTACAAGTGCGGCGAGCGCATCATCCGCTGCGCAACCGTTCAAGTGGCAAACTAAAACAGAAACCAAATCATATTGATATAACAAAAAGGAGATAAATTATTATGGCAAAGACAATCGGTATTGACTTAGGTACAACCAATTCCTGCGTAGCAGTTATCGAAGGCGGCGAGCCTGTTGTTATTGCAAACGCAGAAGGCATGAGAACCACTCCCTCTGTTGTTGCGTTCAGCAAAACGGGCGAGAGAATGGTCGGTCAGGTGGCAAAGCGTCAGGCTATCACCAACCCGGATCGCACCATTGCGTCCATCAAAAGACAAATGGGTACGGATTACGGCGTGAAAATTGACGACAAGCGCTATACGCCCCAAGAGATTTCCGCAATGATTCTTCAAAAGCTCAAGGCAGATGCCGAAGCTTACCTTGGCGACACCGTCACCGAAGCGGTTATCACCGTTCCGGCTTACTTCACCGACGCACAGCGTCAAGCCACCAAAGATGCCGGCAAGATTGCCGGTATGGAGGTTAAGAGAATCATCAACGAGCCGACGGCTGCCGCTTTGGCATACGGCATTGATAAAGAAAACAACCAGAAGATTATGGTTTACGACCTCGGCGGCGGTACCTTCGATGTTTCTGTTATCGAAATGGGTGACGGCGTTCAGGAGGTTTTGGCAACCGCCGGTAACAACCGCTTGGGCGGCGACGACTTTGACCAGAGAATTATTGATTGGCTTGCCGACAATTTTAAGGCAGAGCAGGGCATCGACCTGCGTGGCGATAAGATGGCAATGCAGAGATTGAAGGAAGCTGCCGAAAAAGCCAAGATAGAGCTTTCCGGCGTTACCAGCACAAGTATCAGCCAGCCCTTCATCACGGCGGACGCAACCGGTCCGAAGCACTTGGAGGCAACCTTGACCCGTGCAAAGTTCAACGAATTGACCGCAGACCTTGTCGAAGCAACGATGGGACCGGTTCGTCAGGCCATGTCCGACTCCGGTTTGCAGACTTCTCAAATCAGCAAGGTTCTCATGGTCGGTGGTTCTTCCCGTATTCCGGCTGTTCAGGAGGCTGTCAAGAAGTTTCTCGGCGCAGAGCCGTTCAAGGGCATCAACCCCGATGAATGCGTTGCAGTCGGCGCCGCACTTCAGGCAGGTGTTCTCGGCGGCGAGGTAAAGGGTATGCTTTTGCTTGATGTTATTCCGCTGTCACTTGGCATTGAAACTATGGGCGGTGTTAACACAAAAATTATTGAGCGTAATACAACCATCCCAACCGGAAAGAGCCAGATTTTCTCCACCGCAGCAGACAATCAGCCGAGCGTTGAGATTCATGTGCTGCAGGGCGAAAGAGAGTTTGCAAAGGATAACAAGACCTTGGGCGTTTTCCACTTGGATGGCATCATGCCCGCTCCCAGAGGTATTCCGCAGATTGAAGTTCGATTTGATATTGATGCCAATGGTATTGTTAATGTTTCCGCAAAGGACCTCGGCACCAACAAGGAGCAGTCCATTTCCATTACCTCTTCCTCCAATATGTCCAAGGAAGACATCGAGAAGGCTGTTCAGGAAGCGAGCCGTTTCGCCGAAGAGGACAAGAAGCGCCGTGAAGAAATCGACACGCGCAACAACGCCGACCAAATGGTCTACTCCAGCAAGAAGCTGATTGAAGACAACGGTGACAAGTTCTCCGAAGAAGAAAAGAAAGACCTCACCGATAAGGTCGAAGCCTTGGAGGAGGCACTCAAGGGCGAGGATATCAACCTTATCAAGTCCCGTCAGGAGGAGCTGACCAAAACCTTTAACGATATTTCCGTCAAGCTCTATCAGCAGGCTGCCGCAGCGCAGCAGGCACAGGGCGGCGCAGAAGGTGCAGCACCGAATGGCGCAGACGCCAACGGTTACTACGATGCTCCTTACGAGGATATCCCCAACGACAACAACTAATCGAAAACCTTTTCGGGGCAGGCTTTGCGCCTGCCCTGTTTGAGGGTACGGAAGAAGAGGAACAACCGTGGCTGAAAACAAACGAGATTATTACGAAGTGCTCGGCGTAAGTAAGACGGCGAGCGAAGATGAGATAAAAAAGGCATATCGTCAAAAGGCAAAGCAGTACCATCCCGACTTGCATCCGGGCGACAAGACCGCAGAAGAAAAGTTTAAGGAAGCAAACGAAGCCTATGAAGTGCTTTCCGATGCCGATAAAAAAGCACGCTATGACCAGTACGGTCATGCCGGCGTTG
>DNXM01000191.1:7890-10787 GCA_003505905.1 Oscillospiraceae bacterium | reverse complement strand
GGCTCGTCCGTGCGGAACGCCGTAATGCTCGGTGAGAATATAGCCTGTCTGATGCGGGAACAGCGTGCCGCATTGGTTGAGCGTAAAGCCGGCGTTCAGGGACGCATGATACAACCGTTTTCGCTGTTCGGAATCGGGCAGCTCCTGCGTCTTATACATCCGCTTTAACTCTTTCCACAAAATCGGCAGACACATAACGGCAAAGGCAGTCGGTGCTTCCCCGCATTTCGGACCGAGCCATCCCTCGGCGGCGTGCATGAACGCATCCAACGCCGTGGAAACCGTGACGGAATACGGGCAGGATGCCGTGTAGCGCCAATCCGCCAAAACCAGCTTGAAATAAACTTGTTCGCCCTTAATGCTGTGCTTAACCCCTTTGGTGTCGGTCAACACGCTCACGCCCGAAACCTCGCTCCCCGTGCCTGCGGTTGTTCCGATGCCGACCGTGGGAAGTGGTGAAGCGGAAAGCTGCATTTTGTAGATATCGTCTGCACTCAATTCGGGATTTGCGGCAAAAACGGCAACAGCCTTGGTGGCATCCAAAGCCGAACCGCCGCCGATACCGATTAAAAAGTCGGCGCCGCACCTGCGAGCCACCTCACCTGCCTGCCGGCAGGTTTCGGTTTGCGGGTTTTGCTCAATGCGGTCAAACACCTCAAACGCCACGCCGACACTGTGCAGAGCATCCTGCGTATCCTGCAAAGCACCGCTGTTTTTGGCACCGCTGCCGCCGGTCACAATCAGGCAACACTCGCCGAATTCACGCAACCGCTGTGCCTGCGTTTTGACAACGCTTTCACCGCCGAGCACACGCACCGGCATATAAAAATCGTAACTCATGCTTTATTCTCCTTCGAATGTAATCAAAGCAATTTCGGGTCGGTTAAACAACCGCAGAGGAATCGGATAAGAGCCGACACCCGATGACACAAACAGCTGACAATCGCCGACGGAAAACAGACCTTTGTCGTAAACCGCTCCGCCGTAAAACACCTTTGGCAGGAGCATTCCGTCATAGCTCAACGCACCGAGAAACGGCAGGCGCACAATGCCGCCGTGGGTATCCCCCGAAAAGACAAAATCCAACGGAAAATCGGCAAAGTGTTCTATGGCAGGCATATGCGAAAGCAGAATGTTGATGCGTGCTTCGTTCGGCTCGGGGAAGACGGACGAAAGGCTGTATTCCGGCAAAAACCACACCTTGCAAATGCCGTAAAGGCTCAATTCATTGCCGTGAACCGTTATCCTTTCACACGCACTGTCAAGCACATGAACGCCGCCGTCTTTCAGCATTTTGTAATAATAATCCTCGTGGTCATGGTCGCCGCACACAAAATAAGTCGGCGCAATATCAGCAAAAGAGCACGCAAAATCAACAGCTTCCCGCACCTTTTCGTGACCGTCATTCGTATACAAATCACCCAACAGAAAAATCAAGTCGGGTTGCAGTTTTTTCATGCGGTGCACCACAGAGGGAGCCAAAACGGATTCGTGCAAATCCGACACGACAGCCACCCGAAACGGCTCATTTATTTTCGGTGAGGAAACGGTCTGCGAATTGACGCAAAGTGTGAAATTGTTCCACGCCCAAAACAACGCCGAAAGCAAAACGATAAGCAAGGCTTGCTTCAATAATTTTCTCCGTTTCATTTGCCGAATCCTCCGTATTGTCCTATTGTAGCAGACAAAGGTGTAAAAATCAATGTCACGCTCGCTCGTATTTCGTAAAAGTTTATTAATTTTTTCTTGATTTATCACGAAATCTGTAATATAATCATTAAGTCATAAACCTAACCTTTAGCTTCGGGAGGCGGGCATTTGAAAAAGAAGATTTTGTTCGCTGTTCTCACCGTGTCGCTGTTGCTGACCGTTGGCTTGGTTGGTTATGATTCTTTTATTTTACAAACCGATTCCGTGGATTTTTTTGCCATGAACACCACCGTGAGCGTCAAGCTCAACGGAATAAAACGGCAGGAAATGCTCCGGCGAATTCAGCAGCGTGTGACGGATTTAGACCAAAAGCGACTTTCCCGCACAAGCGACGAATCGGAAATTGCAAAAATCAACCGCTCGCAAGGCGGAACGGTCGAAGCGCAGACCGCCGAATGGCTGAAAACGCTGAAAGAGCTTGAGCAAAAGAGCAATTTTGCTTTCACGGCGGATTTGGGTGCATTGACCGAGCTTTGGGGCATCGGAACCGAAAACGAGCGAATTCCGAGCCGAGAGGAAATTTCGGCGGTTCTGCTGCATACAAAAAAGTGGAGCATTCAAGGTAACGCCGTGTCGCTTGAAGAGGGTGCCGTGCTGGATTTGGGTGCGGTCGGGAAAGGCATTGCCTGCGATGAAATCCGCAGGGAGCTTGAGCAGACACGCACACCCAAGGCGATTGCCGCCGTAGGCGGAAGCATCCTGCTGTATTCGACAAACGAAAACGAAACCTTTCGCATCGGCATTCGTGACCCGCAGGGCGAAGTGAGCGATTACGCCGTTGTTTTGACAACGGGGAACGGCTGCGTTTCGACCTCCGGCAACTACGAACGCTGTTTTGTCGCCGAGGACGGCACGAAATATCACCACATCTTCAATCCAGCCACGGGCTATCCGGCGCAAAGCGGTTTGCAAAGCGTCACGGTGCTTTGCCCGAGCGGCTTGCTCAGTGATGCGCTTTCCACCGCCTGTTTTGTGCTGGGATATGAAAAAAGTCTTGTGCTGTTGGAAGCATACGGTGCAAAGGCGGTTTTTATAACCGAAGACAACCGCATTCTCACCTATGGTGATTTTGCCGATAGCCTTGAAATCACCGCCGAGCGTTACACGCTTGCCGAGGAGCCGACATGAAAAAATTGATGAAACCGTTGGACTTGATTTTGATTGCGGTACTGCTCCTTTGCGGCGGA
>DNXM01000191.1:0-7876 GCA_003505905.1 Oscillospiraceae bacterium | reverse complement strand
CTGGCGGAATGCTTTTGCTTTTCCGCTCCCATTCCGCTTCGGGCACGGTGGCCGTGATCAGCGTGGCAGGTGAAGAAGTGCAACGCATTGATTTAACAAAAGTGACGGCATCTTACGATATTGTTTTGGATTCGTCCCCTGCCGTGACGCTCACCGTTGAGCCGAACGCCGTCTTTTTTTCTTCCGCTCAATGCCGTGACAAGCTGTGCGTAAAAGCAGGCAAGCTGACCAAGGCAAACGACACCGCCGTGTGTCTGCCTGCCAAGGTAACGATTCGCCTCATCGGCGAAAAAACCAAAAGCGGTGTGGACGCAATCGCATATTAAATGGAAAGGAACATTCACTTGACAAATTCCGCAAAGGTTTATCGGGTGGCTTTGACCGGCATACTCGGTGCGCAGGCGCTTGCCCTGTGGTGGTTGGAAAGCCTGCTGCCTGCCTTTCCGTTTCTTCCGCCCGGGTTCAAGCCGGGGTTATCCAACATTGTTATTATGTTTTCCGTTTCGCAGTTAGGCATTCCGTCAAGCGTATTTTTGGTGCTGTTAAAGGCAGGGTTCGCTCTGATTACCCGTGGTGCCACCGCCGCTTTGACCGGTCTGCTCGGCGGAATACTGAGCCTGGGCATGATGATTTTACTCCTACGCCCGAAAAAGCAGGTGTTCGGGCTTGTCGGTGTCGGCGTGCTCTCTGCCCTGATGCACAACCTCGGTCAGCTGCTCGCCGCCATGCTCATTACAAGCACTTTCAGTCTTGTTTCTTATGCGCCGATGCTTTTGCTCTTCGGCATATTGACCGGCTCGGTCACAGGCTGTATCTTTCGGGCGGTTATGCCCCTGCTCAACAAGCAAAGTAAATTCTTCGTTTCACCTCACCCGTGAAACCGAATTTAGATAAAGACACTTTTATTATCAATAACCATAGGAGATGAAAGAATGAAGGGATACTCCGCAAGCGGTATTCTCTCTGCCGTAACCAAAGGCAGAGGCGGTGTTTTTGTTACACACAGCAAGAACACCGAAAACTGTGCCTGCGTTCGGTTTCCGAACCCCGAAAAAGTCGTGCTTCCCATGCAGCAGCACATCGGCGCCCCGTGCGAACCGATTGTCAAAGTGGGCGACACCGTTCAGGTCGGTCAGCTGATTGCAGACACGGAGAAATTCGTCAGCGCACCCATCCACGCAACCGTATCCGGCAAGGTATCTGCCGTGGGCGATGTCAAGCTGCCCAACGGTGTGATTTCCAAGGCGGTCACGATTGAGTCGGACGGCGAAATGACCCTGTTTGACGGCATTGAACCGCCGAAGGTAAATAGCCGTGACGATTTTGTCAAGGCTGTGCGTGCCTCCGGCTTGGTCGGCTTGGGCGGTGCCGGTTTTCCGACCCATGTCAAGCTCGCCTTTTCACCCGACAAAAACATTGACACGCTCGTGGTCAACGCCGCCGAATGTGAGCCGTACATTACGGTTGACTATCGGGAATGTATGGACAACACCGATTACATTATTCGCAGTCTGCTTGTTCTGAAGGAATACCTCGGGTTCAAAAATGTTGTCATTGCAGTAGAGGACAACAAGCCGAAAGCCATTGACAAGTTGAGCCAAGCCATTGCAAAGCTCGCACCCGATGAGAAGAATATTCGCATCATGGCACTCAAATCAAAATACCCGCAGGGTGCCGAAAAGATGATGGTGCAGTCTGCTACGGGTCGAAAAGTACCGCCCGGAAAATTACCTGCCGATGTCGGCTGCGTTGTGATGAATGTGGCGAGCGTTGCGTTCATCGCCCGCTACCTCGAAACCGGCAAACCCCTGGTCAGCCGCTCGCTGACGGTAGACGGCTCCGCCATTCACACGCCGCAAAATGTCCGTGTGCCGATTGGTACAAACATCGGCGACATCATTGATTTTTGCGGCGGATTCACAGAAGAACCGTTTAAGCTCATTACGGGCGGTCCGATGATGGGTCTTGCCATTGTCGGCACCGATTTGCCCGTTCTCAAGCAAAATAACGCCATTCTTGCATTTGCCGAGGGCACCTTCAAGGTCAAGCCCGAAACGGACTGCATCCGCTGCGGCCGCTGTGCCGCCGTCTGCCCGATGAGCCTGATGCCCACGCTGGTAACACGCTTTGCCAAGGCAAAGGATGTGGAAAGCCTGCAGGATGCCGGCATCATGGTTTGCATGGAATGCGGCAGCTGCTCGTATGTATGTCCCGCAGGCAAGCCCCTTGTTCAGCATATGCGGCTTGCCAAATCCATTCTTCGAGAGGCAGGTGCCAAGAAATGAGTGTCAGCAAAAAACTAACCGTCAGCGCATCCCCTCACGTTCGTTCTCCGCACACCACAACGGGCATCATGCTTGATGTGATTATCGCTTTGATTCCCTCCCTCATCGCCGCCACCGTCATTTTCGGCTACCGTGTGCTGATGATTACCATTGTAACGGTCGGCACGGCTGTGCTGGCGGAATTCCTCAGCCGCAAGGTGATGAAACGGCACAACACCATTATGGATTTGAGCGCCGTTGTCACGGGCTTACTCTTGGCGTTCAACCTGCCTGTTTCCATTCCGCTGTGGATGGCGGCCATCGGCAGTGTTGTTGCCATTGTTGTCGTCAAGCAAATGTTCGGCGGCATCGGTCAAAACTTTGTCAACCCTGCCTTGGTCGGTCGTATTGTGCTCATGGCATCGTTCCCGACGCAAATGGCAAGCTGGACGGTCAACTCCAAGTTCATTGATGCGGCTACCACCGCTTCTCCTCTCTCTCAGCTCAAAACCATGTTCACAAGCGGTAATTTCACCATGGCTGAAGGCACACCGAAGCTGTTGCAAATGCTTATCGGCTTGCGTTTGGGCAGTGTCGGTGAGGTTTGCGCCGCCGCTTTGATTTTAGGCGGCATCTATTTGGTGCTTCGCCGTGTTATCACACCCGTCATTCCGCTGACCTACATCGGCACGGTTGCCGTCATCATGCTCATTGCCGGCAAGGGCAACCTTGAATTTGTCGGTTATCAGCTGCTCAGCGGCGGCTTGATGCTCGGTGCAATCTTTATGGCAACGGACTATTCCACCACACCCATCAACTTCAAGGGCAAAATCATTTTCGGCATCGGCTGCGGACTTCTCACCGGCCTGATTCGTCTGTTCGGCAGTCTGCCCGAAGGTGTGTCGTTCTCCATCATTTTGATGAATATTCTCGTTCCGCACATTGAACGCCTCACCACGCCCAAGCCCTTCGGCACTCCGAAAAAAGAAAAGAAAAAGGAGGCGGAGGCAAAATGAAAAAGTTCAGCGTTTCCGACATTGTAAAACCGACCGTGGTTTTGCTGATTATCTGCCTGGTGTCCTCGCTTTTGCTTGCGCTGACCAACCAAGTGACAGCGCCGAAAATCGAAACCTTGGCAAAAGAAACCGAATTGAAGACCCGTCAGGAAGTTTTGCCTGCGGCAATGAGCTTTGAAGAAGCCAAACAGGGCGATGCCGACTACTGCATCGGCAAGGATGACAGCGGCAATGTCGTCGGCTTCGTATTCATCACCGTGACCAAGGGTTACGGCGGCGATGTGAAAGTGATGACCGGTGTAACCAACGAAGGCAAGGTCGCCGGTATTCAAATTCTTGAATTGAGTGAAACCGCAGGCCTTGGCATGAGAGCCAAGGAGGAGAGCTTCCTTGAGCAATTCAAGGACAAAATCAGCAGCATCGGCGTTGCCAAAAACAACCCTGCCGAAAACGAAATTCAAGCCCTGACCGGTGCAACGATTACTTCAAAAGCAGTCACGCTTGCGGTCAACAATGCGCTTGATTTATTCAACACGGTGAAAGGAGGAGCAAACAATGGCTGAGAAAAAATCGTTGATACAGGAACTGACCAAAGGCTTTTTGGCGGAAAACCCCGTGCTTCGTTTGGTGCTCGGTACCTGCCCGACGCTGGCGGTTTCCACATCGGTTACCAACGCAATCGGCATGGGACTTTCGGCTTCGGCTGTTTTGATTTGCTCAAACATCGCAATTTCCGCTTTGCGCAAGGTCATTCCCTCAAAGGTGCGTATTCCGGCATATATTGTCGTCATTGCTTCCTTTGTTACCATCGTTCAAATGCTTGTCAAGGCATTCGCCCCCGCATTGGATGAAAGCCTCGGCGTGTATCTGCCGTTGATTGTTGTCAACTGCATCATCCTCGGCCGTGCCGAAGCGTTTGCAGGCAAAAACAAAGTGCTTGCTTCGGCGGTTGACGGCTTGGGCATGGGCATCGGCTTCACCGCCGCTTTGCTTGCTATGGCAATTGTGCGTGAGCTGCTCGGTGCAGGCACCCTCGCCGGCATTCAGATTCTTCCCTCTTTCATCAACCCGATGACCGTTTTCATCCTGCCTCCCGGCGGTTTCTTCGTGTTCGGTATGCTCATGGCGTGCGCCAACAAAATTGCCGAAAGCAAGGGTAAGCCCAAGGCAGAGCTTCACGGCTGCGAAAGCTGTCCGATGGCGGCTTCCTGCAAGCTGATTAACACAGACGAAAGCTGTAACAATCCGAAGGAGGCGACCGTAGAATGAAAGCATTCCTGTTCATCCTTCTGACAGCGGTTTTGACGCAGAACTTTATTCTCTGCAAATTCCTCGGCATTTGTCCGTTCCTCGGTGTTTCCAAAAAGCTGAACACCGCTGTGGGTATGTCCGCCGCCGTTATCTTCGTTATGGTTCTTTCCACGGCGGTTACTTTCCCGATTAACACCCTGCTGGTCAAAAATGACCTGGCTTATTTGCAGACCATTGTTTTCATCCTGGTCATTGCCGCTTTGGTTCAGCTGGTCGAAATCGTGCTGAAAAAGTACATTCCGTCCCTTTACAGCGCATTGGGCATTTATCTGCCCCTGATTACCACCAACTGTGCGGTGCTCGGCGTTGTTTTGCTCAATATCGACAACGGTTACAACTTTGCTCAATCCCTCACCAACTCGTTCGGCGCAGGCATCGGCTTCATGCTCGCCATGGTGATGTTCGCCGGCGTGCGTGAGCGCATGGAAAGCTGTGACATTCCGAAGTTCATGCAAGGGCTTCCGATTACCTTGGTTGCCGCTTCGCTGACCGCCGTTTCGTTCCTCGGCTTTACCGGGCTGGTGGAAGGCATCTTCCCCGGCGTTACGATTTAAGAAAGGCAGGTATTGAATATGAACCCGATTGTTCTTGCGGTTATCATTGTTTCCGCAATCGGCATCCTCGCCGGTTTGATGCTTGCCATTGCGTCCATCGTTATGGCTGTGCCCGTTGACGAAAAAGCGGAAGCGATTCGTGCCGAATTGCCCGGCGCCAACTGCGGTGCCTGCGGTTTTTCGGGCTGTGACGGCTATGCCGCCGCTCTTTCGCAGGGCAAGACCGAATGCACGACACTGTGTGCACCCGGCGGCTCAGAGGTTTCCAAAAAGATTGCAAAAATCGCAGGTCTTGCCGCCGGCGAAGTGCAGCCCATGGCGGCGGTTGTGCTGTGCCAAGGCAACACCCACAACGCAGGCACAAAGCTTATTTACAGCGGTGTAAAGAGCTGTAAGATGGCTACCCAGCTGTTCGGCGGTCCAAAGGACTGCATTTACGGCTGTGTCGGCTTCGGCGATTGCGTGGGAGCCTGCCCCTACGACGCCATTCAAATTTGCGACGGTGTCGCACGCATCAATCCGCTCTCCTGCCGTGCCTGCAAGGCCTGCATCAACACCTGCCCCAAGCACATTATTGATCTGTTGCCGCTGCACCAAGCCAAGGCGACCGTGCTGTGCGCCAACCGTGAAAAGGGCGCAGAAACCCGTAAGGAATGCAAAGCCGGCTGTATCGGCTGCATGAAGTGCGTAAAAGCGTGCGAATACGATGCCGTGAAGGTTGAAAACTTCTGTGCCAAGGTTGACTACGAAAAATGCGTCGGCTGCGGCAAGTGCCACGAGGCCTGCCCCGTGAAAGCGATTGATGTCATTGAGCTTGGCAAGATTGCGTTGAAGAGCATTAACAGAATATAATAGGTTATTGAAGAAAACAGCGGACTGCCGATTGACAGCCCGCTGTTGCTTTTGAAAAAATAATTCTTCGTTTCGACAGGAAAGTTCTTGATTTTCTTATCAATACCATATATAATGATAGCGTTGTCCGCCCGTAGCGAAGTTGGATATCGCAGCAGGTTCCGATTCTGAAGGTCGGGGGTTCAAATCCCTCCGGGCGGGCCAAGAGCAAGCATGATGCATTTTGCATTGTGCTTGCTTTTTTTGACCGAGGGATTTGAAGGACGAGCGGTACAGAGCAACCGTCCGGTGGACGGTTGTGACCGCGAGCGACCAAGGCGACCCGGTCGCCGCGAATCAAATCCCTCCGGGCGGGCCAAGAGCAAAAGGCTCATAAATGGCTATTCTACGCCGTTTGTGGGCTTTTTCTTTTTGATTTACAATAGGTTCTATTTTCTGATTTGCTATAATATGAACGCAAATAAACGCAAATAAGCAATAACATATTAGGCAAAATGTTAGGCAAAAAAATCTGAAAAGGTGTTACAGCCACGCATAATTCAATAAAAAAGCTGCTCGGACTTGTGCATCACCCCGGCAGGTCATTTTATTTGTCGCACTTTTGTTGCACTTTTGTGTAATCTTATATAATCTTAATGACTTATAATGATATGAATTTGTCCGAAAAAATTTCCAAACATTTTTGAAAAAAAGTATTGACATACTGCAAGTAGTATGGTATAATGTAATCACAACAGAGGAACGGAGGTGAAAGAAATGAGTCAAAAAAAGAGACCTACCAACATCGAAATAGCGTTGTTAATAATCGAAGCAATCGGCGCAATCGCTGCTTTGATTAGCGCAATAAGATGGTGGTAGGTAAAGCCAAGAGGGGCGAAAGCCCCTCCCCCCTGTGGGGACTTCATCATAACACAATAATAGGAGTGAGTCAAGTGTTCAAATTAAACCACATTTTGTTTTTTTCACTTTTGGTGTTGTTAACCATTGCAATTCGTTCCGAATGGGAACCAATCATGCGCATGGCAGTTGGTTGTAACGCCGTTGCTGTTCTTGTCAATTCATTCGTTACAATCGTTCACTGCAAAAAGGAGTACAGCAATGGAGACAGCTAAACGAAAAACGACAACGTCAACCGAAGTTAAATCACGCTACAACAAAAAGGTATACGATGTGATTTCAATTCGTGTTCCGAAAGAAATGGCGCAGGAGTTCAAGAATGCTTGTACAGAGCGTGGCGTTGCTCAGGCACAGGTAATCAAAGGAGCAATTAACGATTTCTTGAATAAATAAAAAAGCCGCTCGGTGCAATCAAGCATCGAGCGGCTTTGTTGATTATTTAAGTAAATTCGGGTTGCTGTTCCATTTGGCTTTTGCAATTTCGAGAGCGGTTTCAAGCTTTTCCGCCAACCACGCTTTCGGGACGATTTCGGAGACCCATTCAGGCAGGAGCTTCAACAGCTCCGTCAAGCACGCTGACATCTTCAGCTCACCAGTGCCTGCGCCGTAGGTGCGTTCGGCATCGGTCAACAAGAACAGCGCAACTCTTGCGATGATAGATTCGGCGACTTCCTGTGCTGATTCAACCTTTTTGAGCAAGTCATTTGTTTCGGAGTTCCCGAAAAGCTTGACCGCATCAAAAATAACGACAATAACACACAGAACCGCCATGATTCCTATGCTTACGAATTCAATTTTCATCTTTTTCAACCTTTCTTTTCTTGTTTTTGTGCCTCGTGTCGCAGTTCTTGATGAGCGCTAGCGCACCGCCCTCAACTCCGAACCAACCAAAAAACCCGACTATCAGCGCATCCGGCACAGAGCCGCAAGCCACGAAGACCACCGTCATGGCGATTGTGAACACAAACACGGACACAAACAT
>DNXM01000065.1:1418-3187 GCA_003505905.1 Oscillospiraceae bacterium | reverse complement strand
AAGTCAATTATATAATATCTTTTCTTTTCTTGCAAGGGGGAAAGGGAAAAGACCTGCTTATCGCCGAAATCGGTGGTAAGCAGGTCTTTGAAACGGTTGGTTAATATTCTTCAATGATGACATCGGTTGTGGTTTCGGCAACAGAGGTTGCTTCAACAGTCACCGTTGCCGCTTCGGTGAGCGGCTGGGAGCTTGCTTCAACCGAAGTATCTTCGGCGGAGGTAGCTTCCGCAACAGGCTCATCGGTTGAAAAACTGGTGGGAGAAAATTCAATGCTGTTGAAACGGTTGGCATATTCCTCACAGGCTGAGCCGATTTCACCATAGATGACAAGGTTTGTGCAGTAAACAAACGCATCGTCCGCAATCGAAGTGACCGAAGGCGGAATGCGGGCGGAGCTGAGGTCTGCACAACCGGAAAAAGCTTCTTTTCCGATGGATTCTACGCCTTGCTCAAAAAAAACACTCGTTAAATGGTCACACATATAAAAGGCGCGCTCATCAACGGACTTAAAATTATTATAAATGTGAATGGTGGTGAGCTTGAAGTTCTTGGCAAAAATGGTTCCGAATGAAGTGACGGGTTTATTGTTGATGGTTCGCGGAAGCCACGCAACGGTTTCGTCAGTTAAGCAAGCCGTTAAAATAACATGGTCTTCATACTCGTCATATTCATAATTGTTATAGGTTCCGTGATTGATTGGAACGTCGGTTGTCGTTGAAGATGCAGTGATTTCGTTCGGGTCGGGTTGGTCTTTGCCGGAACAACCGTATAGGGAAGCAAAACAGATGGACAAAGTCAAAAGAATTACAAGCAAACTGCGCTTTTTCACAGCAATATCTCCCATCATCAAAACGTACACATTTATTTTAACACACTTTCTCGGTGATTGCAAGCATTGAAAAAAATAAGACCGAAATTCGGTATTCGACAAAAATATCTCTTGACACACGAACATTTGTTCGGTAGAATTTTAGATGGAGTTGATTATTGCGTACTTGGTGCGCTTAAAAAACTCTTGCAGGGAAATTAAATGAAGGTGGTGATGCTTTGAACGAAGCAAAGGAAGGAAAAATTCGAGAAGGGGACAAGATTGAAAACGAATGGTCAAAAGTCGCTTATGACAGTTGGTGCAGAGAGCTGGACAAGGGCTTTTCCATTGTTTCGGGCGTAAAGGCGGTTGATTTGTATGCAGTTGTTCGTTCTGTGATTGAAAAAGATTTAAGTGATTGTGAGCGTGAAGTTGTTCTTAAGCACTATTACGATCAAATTCCCGTTCACGAGATTGCTCAACAGAGTGACACCCGCATATCGAATGTATATAACACCTTGAGCCGTGCGCAGAAGAAAATCGAGCGTGTTTTGCGGCATCTTGTCTTTTTTGAGGATTATCGTTTTGAAAAACAGGAATAAGAAAGGAAGGACGTAAATGAATCAGAAATCTTTACAGGAGCTTGCCGAGGAATATGCCGCCAATATTGCGGTCATTGATTCGCAGATTGAGCGATGCCGTCAAGCAATTTTGGAGGCTCGGCGCAAGCGCAGAAACATGGTGGTCGGTCGGCTGATGCGCAACCTTTCCGTGCTGTATACACAGCGTGTGGAATTGGTTGAAATTCAGCAGCATCTTGCCGGCTATTATGATGAGGATAAGGAGTGTGTTGCGGTTTGAGAGAGCTGACGGTTTCTTTTTCTAACAACGGAAAAGCAACATTGGGTTCGGTTGTAAATTACCAAGACGAGCATTGCGCAACTTGCCTTGCCGTGAC
>DNXM01000065.1:0-1399 GCA_003505905.1 Oscillospiraceae bacterium | reverse complement strand
ACACTCGGTGCAGATTTGACGGCAGGTAACCCGGATGAATATTACATAAGCTTTGTTCGGGATTTCGGTCTGGACAACCCGAGAATGGAAAAAATGACGGTAGGTCCCATCAGTGACATCCGAAGCGGTGTTCTGTATTATGAACTGCCGTCCTCCCTGACCAACACGACAAGCTTGGCGGTTCAGCTTGAGGCGGTGAAAAAAGATTCGGACGGAAAAGCGGAATCGGTTGTGAAATCACCCGCATTCGTGCTTTCTTTTGAGAACTCGCTGACCGGTGATGAGGTGCTTTTGGTTACCGATGACGGCAACAGCTTGATTGCACGCCTGCTTGGTGTGGCCGCTGAAACTCTCGGCGTAAAAAATCAAGTGCAGGCGGCGCTTTCACAAGGGCAGTTCAATGCGAAAATCAACGGGCATAACGCCGTTACGATTTCGGGTGGACGCAACTTGACCTTGAACGACAGCAATGGTGCCATTACAATTGACTGTTCCACTTTGCCGTTGGTGAATGAATTGCCGCAGAATCCGCAATCGGGTGAAGTGTTTCTGCTGACTGCGCAAAATGAAATCACTTATCGTGCGGCAGGAAAAGAGCTGCTGACAAGCAATGCGATGCTTTCTTCTTTTGCACGGGAAGAAATGGAGCTTCAAATGCAACAGAGTGAACCGCGCACTCCGTTGACAATTACATTGAAGAAAGGTCAAACAACTGTTGGCTTTGTCAGTGCGTATTCGGATGTTGAAAGCGTCGATGACCAAAACAATTATGTTTGTTCCGTTGACTTTTGTACAAAAACGCAAAACAATCAGCCGCACAATTATTGCGAAATCGTGTATATTAACGGGGCGTTTTCTTCAGAGCGTTCAAGCGCTTCCGTAAACGGTGTCGTTTCAACGCTGGACGAGGTGCCTATTTCGGTTCGTCTGCCCGATTTTGATTCGGTTGAAGCTGAAGTGGATGAGGCGGTTCTGCTTCCTGCGTTTTATGCACCGATTTCCGTTTGGGTGTATTTGGATCGATGGGTCGAAATCACTTCATTGGTTACGGAATTTCATACCCATAACAACAAAAAAACACTTGACGGATTCTTTGCGGCGGAAGATGAAAATGCAAGTCCGCTTGCGCCACAGACGGAAGGCTGGGGACGCCTTGCCTACAGCGGACAGAGCGGTGGAACGATTCGTTTTTGTGAGGACGGAGGTGTGGTGAAAAACACCGAAGCCGTCACCGTAAACGGTCAGACATTTCTGCGTCTTTGGCTGGATTACGGCTGGGCGGCGGAAATCGGAGATTCTTCCGCTTCTTACAACCGCCCTGCGTTTATCGACATCCCTGTTTCGACTGCTACCGCATCCACGGTGACGGTCGGCACGGAAAGCGTGACCGGCACGGAAA
>DNXM01000063.1:2114-2565 GCA_003505905.1 Oscillospiraceae bacterium | reverse complement strand
GATGAAAAAGGATACGTTATGATGGGCGTAAAAGAATTTTTGCTTGATAAGAATAGTTTGGAAGCGTAAAAGAAATATACTAAAGTATTTGAGGTGTTTTTATGCTTTCTTATGATGAGCTTTTGAAAGAATATGAACGGCTGAAAAAAGAAAACGAAATTCTCAAGGCCAAGCTTGCCGTTTTCACAGATTACGGCGGTGAGGTTATATCGGTATTTCCGTCTGTTGATGAGCATACTGCAGTAAATAAATATAGCTCATCACAAGAAAAAATCGAACTGTTTAAAAGCTTATTTGTAGGTAGAAGCGATGTTTTTGCAAAGCGGTGGTACAGTAAAACAACGGAAAAAAGCGGTTATCAGCCGGTTTGTGAAAATGAATGGGATGATGAACTCTGCGACAAACGAAAGTATAAATGTTCAGACTGTCCCAACCGCAAGCTTATGCCGCT
>DNXM01000063.1:0-1963 GCA_003505905.1 Oscillospiraceae bacterium | reverse complement strand
GGCATATTATACTGTGTGCGAAGAAAACGCCATTCCTGCGTATATTGAGCGTTCCCGTTCGGGAAATGGTGCGCATATTTGGATTTTCTTTTCTTCTCCGATGGAAGCAAAGACGGCAAGAGCATTTGTTAGTTCCATTCTTACGGCAGCAATGGAAAAATGCAGTAAGGTGAATTTCAAATCCTATGACAGATGTTTCCCAAATCAGGACATCATGCCCAAAGGCGGTTTTGGAAACCTCATTGCATTACCGCTTCAAGGGTTGGCAAGAAAACAACAGAACAGCGTGTTTGTTGACGTACAGTTCAATCCTTATGATGACCAATGGGCATTGTTATCCTCTGCCAAAAGGGTGGATATGTCGCAGGTTGAAACTGTTTTGGCAAAATTAAACCGAAAAAGCGAACTTGGAAGCTTAATGTCCGACTCCGAAGAAACCCCGTGGAAAACTAAAGATAATACCGTTTCGCTTTGCGACTTTCCAAATGAACTGTCGATTATCGTTTCAAATATGCTCTATATTCCGGTTGAGGGACTCAGTAATCATGCGATAAATATTATAAAGCGGCTTGCCGCATTCAAAAACCCCGATTTTTATCGTGCTCAAGCAATGCGAATGCCGATATATAATAAGCCGAGAATTATATGTCTTGCTGAAGATTACGAAAAGTACATCGCCATTCCCCGCGGATGTAAAAATGCCTTGGAAAATGTGCTTCGGCAGTCAAGCATCAACTTTCAGTTTGTTGACGAAACAAATGGCGGAAATAATATTGATGTTACCTTTAACGGAGAATTGCGAGAGGAACAAAAGCCTGCCGCAGATGCGCTACTCAGCGACAATATAGGCGTACTGTCTGCGACCACCGCATTCGGCAAAACGGTAGTTGCATCCTATCTGATTTCACAGCGAAAAGCAAACACACTTGTATTGGTACATACACAGAGTCTTATGAAACAATGGAAGGACTCGCTTGAAAAATTTTTATGTTTCGACATTGAACCTCCTAAACAAAAGAGCAGAGGAAGAAAGCCGACATGGTCGCCGGTAGGTGTACTCGGCGGAGGAAAAAGCACATTGCACGGATTTGTTGATGTCGCAGTGATGCAATCGCTGTTTGACGGAGAAAATGTAAAAGAGCTTGTCCGTGATTATGGGATGATTATCGTGGATGAGTGTCACCATGTGTCGGCAGTGAATTTCGAGGCGATTTTGAAATATGCCAATGCAAAATATGTCTATGGATTAACTGCTACTCCGACAAGGCAAGACGGACATCATCCAATCATATTTATGCAATGCGGCGAGATTAAATATCGCGTTGATGCAAAAAAGCAGGCAGAAAAGCGCAATTTTGAACATTATCTTATCCCAAAATTCACATCTTTTCGAAAGCAGTATGACAGTGGCACGCTGATTTCAAAAATCTATTCCGACCTTGCGGAAAGCGAAATTCGTAATAAAAGAATAGCCGATGATGTTATAAAAGCCGTTTTGAACGGACGAACGCCGATTGTGTTGACGGAACGGAAAGAACATATTGACCTACTGAAACCGTTGATTCAATTTAGGTGCAAGAATGTTGTTACATTGACCGGGGCGGCAAGTCAAAAAGAAAAGCGAATTGCAATGGAAACACTAAGCAAAGTTCCTACAAACGAACCGCTTGTGATTATTGCTACAGGCAAATATGTCGGAGAGGGCTTTGACTATCCACGCTTGGACACGCTGTTTCTCGCACTTCCGATAGCATGGAAAGGCAAGGTCGCACAGTATGCAGGTCGGCTTCACAGAAACTTTGACGGAAAAAACGAAGTGCAAATCTACGACTATGCTGATATTCATATTCCCGTGTTGGAACGAATGTACCAAAAGCGGCTAAGGGGCTACGCTTCTATCGGATACAAGGTAAAAATTGAAAATACTCCTAATGAAAATCCCGGTATCATTTATGACGGAAAA
>DNXM01000061.1 GCA_003505905.1 Oscillospiraceae bacterium | reverse complement strand
CCACTGCCCTCTTCGCCGCCTTCTGCGGAAGCGGACACAGTGCCGTCCGTTGCTTCGAGGTAGGGATTTTCGCCGGGGCGAAGACCAAGCTGTGAAACCTTCATGGCGAGAATCTTGTCTTTTTCAATTGAAAGCTTCATAACCTCACGGTTAAGGGTAGCAACCTCGTTGAGAAGCTCTTCTTGATTGACAACGGTCTTGCGGAACTTCAAGTACTTCTTAACAAGAAGAACAATCAAGAAGATAAGTCCGGCAAGGATGGCAAGAACAAGGAGCACGCACAGTGCGCCGAGAACAATTCCGCCGACACCAAGCGTACCGGCATACATTCGGAAAATGTTCACATACTTCGGAACATTGAAGATGTTTGCAATACCTAAACCGAAGCCTTTGATAATTCCCCAAAAGCCTTTAACAAAAAGCTGATCGAGGAATTCGTTTAAGAATTGGATAATACCGCTCATATCACTGCCACCTCATGATGATTTTTTAACTGTTTTGATTGTTATTGTCTTGCGTATCGGAATCTTGATTGAGTGCCTGCTGCTGCGCAAGGAACTCGGAAATGATTGCTTTTATCTTGGCTTCTTCCGCCTTTTCTTTTTCGGCTTGTTCAAGCTCTTTTTGCTTTGCAAGATACTCCTCGATGATTTTTTGCCGTTGGAACTCTTCTTCCTGCTGTTTTCGGATGTACTCTCGGATTACCGCATCTTTATCGACCGCCGCAGGAGGGTATTGCTGAGGCGGTGCCTGTTGAGCGACTGCGGGTTGAGGAACGCCCTCGTCTATCCGTTTGTCGGAAAACGATAGGAAGTAATTGAGCAACTGCCACACAACAATGATGGCGGCAGGAATGATAACGGTTAAAAGAACGCCTTTGGAAGTGCTTGCAAACTCAAATACCTTGCCGAGACCTGCATACCGTTTGCCGGTATACTGCCCCAAAATTTTGGTCGGGTAAACTCGCTTAACATCACGCTTTTGTGCATTGTCACCCTTGGTGACATAGCTGACAGACGAACCTTCAACCACTTCTTCGATGCGGTGCGTGTTGATATACATTTCGCCCGTTGCGTCATATGCAAGGAAAGAAATCACATCGCCTTTCTTGTAGGTATGTGAAGCATTATAGCGGCGGACGATGATTAAATCACCGACATAAAAGCTCGGCTCCATCGAGTCACTTCGCACGGAAAGAAACGAGTACCCGGCAAAATTCGGCGCACCCGTGCCGGATTTGGCGGAAATGATAACAACGGCACAGAGGACGATGGATATAATCAGAACAAGGGTGGAAACCGTGTTGGAAATGATGCGGAACGGTTTGCCCTTCATCACACTGAATATTTTTTTCTTGCTGTTATCTGACATCATTCACGAAACCTCTGTGCGTTGGATTTTGCTTGAGAAGAATCTTACTCCGCTGCCTGTGAACCGAAGGTAATCTTAACGCCCAAGTGCTTTGCGCTGAGCTTTTCGCCGGTACAATCGGCATCGTTGCCTTCAATCCAAACACGAACGGCGATTTCAGCCGAACCGGTGTTGGCAGGGATATTGGTCAGCGGAACGGAAACAACATACTTGTTGGAATCGCCCTCGGCAACCGTCATGTTCGTTGTGGCCTGACCGGAAATGTAGGAAGAGCCTTCGGACGAATCAATGATGCTGTTGTTGTTGGAATCCTGCACGGTTGCGGCGGGAAGGTCACCTGTAACAGCGGATGTGCCGGAATCATTGACCGCATAGATGGTTGTGGTGCCGCCATAGGTGACGGAAACACGAGCAGCCTCCAAAGCGGCAATATCGGCATCCTTGCCGGTCAAAGCAATGGTCATGGTTGCGTTGATGGCCTGGTCATTGGTGGAACGAGCCTTGATGGTGAAATCGTTGTAGTCAACGCCCTTTTCGGGAGTCATGGCAGCGAAATAGCCACCCTCCAAGCCGACTTTTTTGAAGCTCGTGCCGTTTGCACTGGAAACGGGAGCATACTTGCCGCCATCTGCGATGATTTCGCCTGCATTGAAGCAGTCACGGCTCAAATAAGCACCCCAGCCGGAGGTTGCAGCCGCATCGGACGATGCGCACGCCATGCCTGCGGAGCCTTGAATTTCGATACCGCCGGATGCTTCGATAACATCGAAGCCAAGGTCAAACAGCTCGGCAAAGCCGCCGACCAAGAACCATGCGTATGTACCGGAAACCAAGGTGGTAGCCGCCACGATGAGAACGATGAGTGACATACCTAATTTTCTTTTTGCCATGATAATACCCTCTTTTTCTTAATTTATTGAAAGACGAGCACCGCCCGTCCGGGAATACGAAGCTTATTTGTTTTCGCTTTCTGCCGCCTGCTTTGCCAAGAACTCGGCAATCGCTTCCTGCTTGATTTCTTCCTCGGTCTTCTGCTTGGGCGGTTCGGGCTGAACAGGAGCCGGAGCAGGTTCGGCCTGCTTTTGCTGCTGCGCAAGATACTCGGCAATCGCCTTTGCCTTGATTTCGTCTTCTGCATCGGCAACCGCCGCCACGGCAGATTCCTTTTTCTTGTCACCCAAAGCAACAATAAAACGGTAAAGCTCATAGAAGAAGAACACCGCCATGGGAACAACGACGCAAAGAAGGAAGCCGGTGGGCTGCTGAAGGAAATTCAAAACGGTACCAACCTTCGGAATAGCAACGCCACTCCACTTACCGACAATGTTGGATGCACAAGCGTAATCCGGACCGCTCAAATCGGACAGATAGTCGATATCAATGGTGTTATCGCCCTTGGTAACATAGTTCTTAATACCACCGTGCACCCAAATACCATCCACGATTTCTTTCGTGTACTGCGTGTAAGTATCCTCAATGATTCTATGGGTTTCGAGGTATTTTTCGTTGTTGTATATGCGCCAGAAGGTAATGACATCGCCGACCTTGAGGTTATCCGCCTCTTCCTCGGTGAGCATATCCACAATAATCAAGTCACCCTGATTAAAGCCCTCATCGCTCTTCATGGAATCGGTCTTAACAAAGAAGAGGGACTTGCCGAACAGATTCGGCATACCGCTGTCGCTCTTGGTGGAAACGATGACCATTGCCGTCATGACAACAGCAAAGACAACGATGATGGTGACAACCACACTGCCGATGATGGAAAGTGTTTTTTTCATAAAAGTTACCTCGTTGAAAATATTTTAACTAAATGAATCATTTTTATCTCGGAAGCGGTTCCGAAACAAAAATCAGTCATTCAGTTTCAGCCTTGCCGGTGCCACAGCCGCTTGGACTGCGGCACCGACGAATGGTTTAAGCTTTACGCTCAAAACTGTGTTTAGCTAATCACAATTTTTGAAAAAAGCGGGCGATTGAGGCACGCCCCGACCGGGGGAGATTACTCTCGGGGAGTGCCCGAGCCTTGCGGCTCGGGCTTTGTGTTAGTTAACCGTTAATACAGTCGAGTACCGATTAAGCAGCCTCAGCAAGAGCAAAGGTGAAGCCGGTGGACTCGTTGTTAACGTTACCGGTACAATTTGCATCCTGACCTTCTGCCCAAACATAAGCAGTAACGGTAGCAGTATCGGTGCTGTTAGCGCTAACAGTCATGAGAGAGATAGCAGTTCCGGAAGTGCCGGCAGTCGTGCCGGTGGTGTTGCCGATGTAAGAAGACTGATAGCCGTCATCCGCACTGTCGATGATAGCGTTGCCGTTGGTATCGGTAACATCAGCAGACATGGAAGCAACGGGCTCATAGGAACCGGAAGCACTGTACATATAGTAAGTAGTGGTTGCAGTTTCACCGGTGCCGGTAGTGATAGCAACAATACCGTAGGTGAAGTTCTGAGCGTTCTGAGTGAAGGTCGGGGTGATGTTGATGGTCTTGGAAGAAGCGTTACCGTTGACATACTTAACCGTGAAAGTGTAGGTCAAGTATTCGCTGTTAGCGGTAGCAGCAGCAAAACCGGAGAATTTAGCAGCATCATAAGAAACCTTATTGAACTGCGGAGTGGTGTTCATGGACATGGAAACCGGGGAAAGGTTTGCGCAAAGGTTTTCATAGTCAGCATTGGAGATAGTGGTCTTGAAGATATCCTTGGTGGCAGACTTAGCATTGGTACCGGTAGGAGCAATAGAAAGAGAACCACTGTTGTTGGTGACAGCTGCCGTGATGGAGCTGACGGATGCGGATGAAGATGCGGAGAACCATGCGTAGGTTGCAGAGGTAAGAACAATTGCACTGACAACAAGCATTGCAACTGCTGCTACGAGTGAACGTTTTTTCATTGTTTTTTCCTCCATTATTAGAGTATTTTTTGTGAAATATTTATCCGTAAAGTACCGCGGATATTAAGTGGACAGCGCCAAGAAGAACATGAACCGAACGGAATATGTACGAGTCTCCCCCAACTCATCCATTTTCTGCCGAGGATTCCGAAAGAACCTCAAGGTTCATTTTCAGCTTGACATCACCTCCCATAATATCGTTGATACATTCAGGATCTTCGCCTTCAAGCCAAACGACAACCGTGAAGCGCATGGTGTCGCCTACCTTGAAATCCTTGAAGGTCTGCTGCATGATAATATCCTCAGAAAGGAAATTCTTGTCGGCTGCAAAGGATTCCAAGCCGTTTTCGGTTCCTTTCTTGGGTGCTGCGTAAATAGTCGGTTTTCCGTCAACGAAAACCGCTGCACGGATTGCCTTTTCCGCGCCCTTGTATGAAGAAACAATTTCGAGCGATGTGCTGTAATCAACGGTTGCGTCCTTACCTGCCGCCTCAACGCCGGCATTGCGCACGGAGAAGGTGTATGCCAAATAATTCCTGCCGTTGTGGTCACCATAGACCTTGTCGATATCTTCAAAGGTTTTGTAGACCGGCTGGTCATCGCCAAGCTCGCCCTCTAAATTCAAAATCCATTTTTTGGTGATGTTGTCCATCTCCTCAATGGGTGAACCATGAAGCTGAAGCGTGGGATTGTCGAAATCCTCATTATCCGCCAACTGGATGCCGTAGAGGTTGCCCTTGAGGTTGACCGTGAAACGACCGCCGGCGTTGATAACCGAAGAAACGAAATAGCCGAGAGCAAGCAGTGCTGTCAAGCAGCCGACAACAATCGCAACAATGCGAATCATCTTGTTGCGGCGATAAATTTGTTCCGCCGTGGTGTTTACATCATACTTCCCCATCGGGTCATCAAGAGCCGGGATAAATGAGCCGCTTGCACCGGCGACAAAGGACTGTGATTCCTCCGCCGTGTTCAGCTCATTCTTTTTCTTCTTGCCCAAGCGAAATCTCTCCTTTACAGATGGGGTGCGGGTTCAGCCGACCCATTCCAAAATAAAGCAACATATAATGTATATAAATATTTAAGTTATTTAATCTTCTTTTCTTCCCACGGCTCGGTGCAGTAAAGAGCGCCCTTCATTTGGTCGGCGCCCATTTTGGCAAGCAGGGTGGCAAGCGCCTGATTATCGACACCGTCAAGCCTGTTGTGTGCGCCGATTTTTTTGGCAAAATCAATCAAGCCCTGAACGATGGTTCTCGGTTTATCCTCATCCTCGTAAAGCTCGGGCTGAATCGGCTCAACCAGCGAACGGTTGATTCCGATATAATCAACTTCGTACTGCGCCAAATTGGAAAGCGAGGTGTATTCCACGCCGAAATCATCAATCGAAAACAAAAAACCGAAATCACGCATTTCACGGATGTTTTTGAGCACCTGTGCGCTTTCGCTTGCGTAGATGTTCTCGGTAATATTAAAGCAGAACTTATCCGGCTCGACTTCGTGCTTATCGAGAATCTTGCGAATCTGCGTTTGGAAGTAGGGCTTGGAAAGATAACGAACGGAAACATTGGTAATCAAGCTGTTGATGCTTGCACCTCGTTCCTCGGTGCGCTTGAGCACCTCGCACCCTTCTTCGACCGACCAACGGTTAATTTCGCAAATGCGGTTGCTCTTTTCGGCAACGGGCGAATAATACTCCGGCAGCATAACACCCATCTTCGGGTCGTTGATGCGAACCGTTGTTTCAAAATCAAGTGCCATATTCAGGTGCGTGTCGAACACGGGCGTGAAGCGCAGCTCCATGGCACGCAGGCGTCTACCGCCGGACTTGTTCGGTTTTTGAGAGGACGCTGTGTCGGCATTCTTTGCCGGCGCCTTCGTATTCTGGCCCATGTAGACATACCCCTTTATGTTGAAAATGAGTGCAGTTACACAATTACACACTGTGATTTTATCATCTCTTAATTTATTTGTCAATAATAATATGCAAATTCACACCCGAAAAGCAACTTTTTTCGTAAAAAACACAAGTAAAATCACCACAATAGCCGCAAAAATCGCAAAAGAAGCGTACATTTTGTACAAAAAATTGCCATTATTTTCTATCCGCACAAATTCCGAAATAACACGCAAATCGGAATAAAATACACAATGCAGAATAACAAAATAGAGCCGACCCGCAGTCGGCTCAAAATGCAGTTTATTTTGCAGTTTGCTTGAAATCCTCATAACTCCATGAACGCTGTAACGCCAAGGCAAGGTCGGGTGTTGTGGTTACAAGCCCCTCAACGCCTGCCGCCATGCTTGTGGTCTTGATGATATCATAGGCACTATCCCCGCAATTCACCCACAACACCAAGCCGGCGTCATGCACCTTTTTGGCAAAATGCACACTGAGCATGGAAGCAGAACAATAAATTCCGTCCGCACCCTGCGCCTTGATTTCCGAAAGAGAAAGCCTGTTTTTGTGTGAATACTCGCACAAAATCGTATGCGCCGGAAAATATTCCCTAACATAACCGATGGTGTTTTCCTCAACGCCTCGAATCATGGCGTTGTTCAGCCGCTCACTGCCCGTAAGCAATGCCGCCACCTCGTTGAGCGAGGTATACTCCGCCAAATTGACCAAAAGGGATGTGCGTTTGGTTGATTTTATCAAGCTCTCCGCCACACGGCGAACCGCAACAGAATCCTGATTCGCATCAAAATACGAATCCGCCAAAACAAGCTTTCCGTCTGCATTGACCGCAAGATTCACCTCAATAAAATCCGGTTCGCTTTCCATTTGAATGCGAGAGCCGATGAAGGTGTTTGCATCGGAGTTGTTCGCTCCGACCCCTGCCGCAACGGCAAGCGTTACACGCTCCTCTTCGTCCACCGCATAAAACGGATTGCTCTTCATAAACTCTTTGACACTCGCCGCCTGAAAGGGCGTTAAGCCGCTCACGCAGGGAATGAATGCACAGAACAAAACCGCCGCAAGCACAACAGCCGCCACGGCAATTGTGCTGATGATGATTCTTTTTTTCTTTTTCAAGTAAAGTCCTCCGATTCCCTTACAGGTTCCGATAAATCTCCTGCGTAATCGCCATCATTTCATCATAATATGCTTCAATTTCTTCAACAAGCTTGAACTGCGTGCGGCAACGGTCTAAATTATGGGTCGGATATGCCGTTTTGAAATAGGTATCGCCGTTGAGGAAATCGCCGAGGAAGCGCATACCGCATTCCAAGGTCATGAGCTTACAGGAAAACGGAAGGTAGTACACCTCACGCTCCGTCAGACTTTTTCCCGCTGTTGAAAGATACCCTTCGGTATAACTGCGGTACACCTCCATATCGAAATGAACCTTGTCCAAATTCTTCTCATCCTCGGCTGCCGTGTTGCCGGCAAAACGAAGACTATCCCCGAAATCATAAAGCGAAAGACCCGGCATGACTGTATCCAAGTCAATGACACAAATGCCTTCCTGCGTTTTTCGGTCAAACAAAACATTGTTCAGCTTCGTGTCGTTGTGGGTGACACGCAAGGGAAGCTCGCCTTTTTCGAGCAGACCCAACAGCACGCCGCAATCCGCCTCACGAGCCAAAACAAAGTCAATTTCCTTTTGCACTTGTTCGGCACGGTTGGACAGGTTTTGCTCAACCGCCGTGTGAAAATCGGCAAAGCGGGAAACGGTGTTGTGAAAATTCGGGATTGTTTCATGCAGAGCATCAATCGGATAATCCGCCAGCATCTGCTGGAATGTGCCGAAGGTTTTGCCTGCTTTTCGACAAAGCTCAGGCGTATCCGGCAAATTGTAGGTGTCAGTGTTGATGATGAAATTTATCACGCGCCAAACCCGTCCGTCGGCATCCTTGAAAAACGGCTCACCGTCCTTTGTGTTGTAAACACGCAGGGATTCACGCTTGGGGTTTCCGCCGGCTTCACGCACCTTGTTGCGGATTTGATTGGTGACTCCGATGTAATTATCCATCAGCGCATCCGGATTCCGAAACACATTTGTGTTGATTTGCTGCAGTATGTACTGCTTGGGCGAACCGTTGTCGTCAAATGTCAGCACAAAGGTGTTGTTGATGTGACCGTTGTCAATCACTTCACACGCACGAAATTCGCCTTTTAATTTGTAGTGACCTATGATTCCTTCAATGTCAAACGAGTTGGAAATCATCTGTCTTCCTCCGTTTCTGTAATATATATCGTTCCGAAAAACTCCGGTCGGTGAAAATCCGGCGTCGGTGTATCAACCGGGAAC
>DNXM01000005.1 GCA_003505905.1 Oscillospiraceae bacterium | reverse complement strand
TTCGGCGACACGGAGGTGCGGGATATTCCCGCCGTTGTTGCCTATGCGCTCGGACTTGAACAGCCCGAAGCTTGGTCGGCGCACTTGCCGAACGGTTTGTTCCGTGATGCACCGAAGCAGGCACGAAAAGAAGAAAGCTTCAACGGCGGACGCAAAAAATATTCCGACCGAGCCAATCTGCCGACACCGACCGACAAAAAATCACTCGGCAATTATATTGATTTGTCGCACGCACTTTGCTATTATCCGCTTGATGACAACCTCAAGGATGAAATCACGAGCAGCGAGGCAAAAGCCAACGGCAAGCTGTATTTTACACAGGGTTTTTACGGCTCCTCCGCCACGCTGGATGACTGCGTTGTGAACGGTCAGGGAATTGATGTCGGCACAAACGATTTCAGCTTTTGTGCTTGGATTAAAAAGCCCGAAGCGGAAGACAACGAAAAGTGGTGCGTGTTTTCTACAAAGGATGACGAAAACGGCTGTGACCTCGGCTTTGCCTTTTTGACGCACCAAATGGAACTGGAAGCACGCATCGGATTGGGCAACGAAACCATCGGCTTTTGGCGTGCAATGCCAATCAATTATGCCGATAACTTTTTCCATTTTATCTGCACCGTATCCCGCAAAACAAACCGCATTGCGTTCTATTACGATTTTGAAAAAGACATCGAGAGCCAACCGGAACGCCCGATTCCGAACGGACTTTCGCTCACCCGTGATGCCGTTCACTTCGGCAATCACACACCACTGACGCTTGACGATTTGCTGGTGTTCGACCACGCATTGACAACGGAAGAAATCCAAAACCTCAAAGCCTATTATGAACAAAAATAAAACAAATAAACGGACAAAGGAGCAGGCCGATTGCGGTCTGCTCCTTTGCCGATGTGGGGTGTGAAAGAGAAAGATATGGGTCTATATGGAAGCCGCCGATGCTTTGGCTTTGAGCACCGGGGTTGTTCCCGCAATTTTGGGAATGCGCACAACATATTCGATGTACTCTTCCGTTTCGCTTTTGACGGAATCGGCTTCGATACCGGCTTTGCGAATGGTGTCCACCGCATGATTGAGCGTGTTGACAAACAATCGAACATCCCGCAGGTTTTTTATCGGAATTTTTCGGCTTTTCGGCGAACGACCCAACATTTGCTGAATCATGCGCTCGCTTTCCGCCACCGTCAAATGCTTGTCCGCCATTATGCTCAACGCACGGCTGCGCATTTTTTCATCCTCTAATTTCAACAACGCTCTGGCGTGCCGTTCCGTCAAATCCGCCCTTACGATTTTATTGCGCATTTCTTCGCTCAGGCACAGCAGACGCAGTTTGTTGGAAATGGTCGAGGGTGCTTTACCTAATTTATTTGATAGTTCTTCACGAGAAATATGATAATGGTCAATCAACTTGGCAATCGCAAGGGCTTCTTCAAAAAAGCCGATGTCCTGCCGTTGTATATTTTCGATTAGAGAAAAAATAGCGGATTTTTCATCGGAAATGTCCATCACGATGCAGGGAATTTTCGACAAACCGACCATGCGGGCGGCAATCAAACGGCGTTCCCCTGCCACCAATTCAAAATTTTCCTCGTCCTCTTTGCGGCGCACGGTCAACGGCTGCAACAGCCCGTTGTGGCGAATGCTATCCGCCAAGCTCGTCAGTTCGTCAAAATCAAAACGCAGGCGAGGCTGATTCGGGTTTGGAAAAATATGTTCCTGCTCAATTAAAATGATGTGACCTGCCACTTGATGTTTGGTTTTCATGGCGTTCCCTTTCTGCGGTAAAAAATCGGACAGGCTTCGCTGTTCTGATACGCATCGTACCAAAAAAAACGGAGCCTGTCCAGCAAAAGCGTTCGTCAAAAAACGCCAAAATATTCGGTTTATTTCGCCATTCCGAGCGGTTCTTTTGCGATTTTTGCCGAAGCACGGGGATATTTCGGGGGAGTTGGCGAAACTTTTTTGATGATAATAACATTTCGCTCGCCCATTTCGCCCAAAAAATAGCGTTGCACATCAACAATTTCGCCGCCGAGGATTTGAATGGCGTTCTTCGCCTCGTCCATTTCCTCCTGCGCCTTACTGCCCTTGAGTGCAACAAATGTGCCGCCGACCTTTGTTAACGGCAGGCAGTATTCGGACAAATCACGCAGATTTGCCACCGCACGGGACACTGAAAAATCAAAACGGTTGCGGAAATTCAGCTTTTGACCTGCTTCTTCCGCACGCAAATGCAGGGTTCTGCCTCGATTGCTCATATCCAAGCCGTCCAACACACGGTCAACAAACATCAGCTTTTTCTGCGTGCTGTCCAACATAACGCCGTGCAGGTCTGGTCTTGCAATCAACATCGGCAAGCCCGGAAAGCCGCCGCCTGTGCCGACATCAATAAACATGGCGTTCTGTGGCATATGCACCGCCGCCAGCGCCGTGAGCGAATCGGCAAAATGCTTGTATACCATCTCCGTCGGGTCTTTGATGGCGGTCAAATTGATTTGCTTATTCCAATAATCCAACATTTCGGCAAAGCGATCAAACTGCGCTAACTGCTCCTGCGTCAGATTCAGCCCTAAATTATAGCTTTCTTTTGCTAAAAGTTCTGTATCAATCATATGTCAAGTGGCAAAAGCCGTTCCTTTCGTCAAATCTGTTTGGAAGCCAAGCGAATCAACAGCACGGAAATATCTGCCGGGCTGACGCCGCTGATGCGGGATGCCTGACCGATGTTTTCGGGGCGCACCTTATTCAGCTTCTCCACCGCTTCTAGCCGCAAACCGACCACGGTTGAATAATCCAAATCCTTCGGCAGTTTTTTCACTTCCAACCGGCGCATTTCCGCCACCTGTGCCTCCTGCCGTTTGAGGTAGCCCTCATATTTGACCGATATTTCGACCTGCTCAAAAATTTCATAAGGCAAATCGGGTCGATTCGGGTCAAACGGTGTCAAATCCTCATACCGAATCTGCGGACGCTTGAGCAATTCAATCATGCGCAGACCAATATCAAGCGGTGATGTTTCACGTGAAACAAGCATATCGTTAAGTTCCTTGCTCGGGTGAACCACCGCCAAGCGGACACGCTCCGCTTCCTGCTCAATTAAACGGAGCTTTTCTCGGTAACGCTGCCAACGCTCCTCGCTGATTAAGCCGATTTCGTAACCAATCGGTGTCAGGCGTTGGTCGGCATTATCCTGACGCAGTAACAGGCGGTATTCCGAACGGGAGGTCATCATGCGATATGGGTCGGAACAGCCCTTTGTCACCAAATCGTCAATCAGTGTACCGATATATGAGCCGGCACGGTCTAAAATCACGGGGTCTTTCCCCTGCACCTTTCGTGCGGCGTTAATGCCTGCCACCAAGCCTTGTGCGGCGGCTTCCTCGTATCCGCTTGAGCCGTTGAACTGCCCGGCGCCGAAAAGACCGCTAAAATCATGGAATTCCAACGATGCACCCATTGACAGCGGATCGACACAGTCATATTCAATCGCATACGCTGTGCGCATGACCTGTGCGTGCTCCATGCCCTTAATTGTATGCAAAAAAGCCATCTGTACTTCTTCCGGTAAAGAAGAAGACAAGCCCTGCAGATACATTTCTTCCGTATCGGCTCCGCAAGGCTCAATGAAGAGCTGATGACGCTCCTTTTCAGCAAAGCGCACCATTTTATCTTCAATGCTCGGGCAATAACGGGGACCGACACCGTCAATTTTTCCGCCGTACAGCGGTGAACGGTGGAGGTTTTCCATGATAATCCGCTTGGTTTCTTCGTTTGTATATGTCACATAGCAAGGCTCGGTGTTTTTAATTTCTACTTGATTATCAAAGCTGAACGGCACAATGTGCTCGTCCCCCACTTGAATATCCAGCTCGGAAAAATCAATACTGCGCCGATTGATGCGTGGTGGTGTGCCTGTTTTGAAGCGACGGGTCGGAAGCCCAAGCTCTTTGAGCGATTTTGCCAAAAAGGTGGCAGGAAACATTCCGTCCGGACCGCTTTCATAGCTGACATCGCCGACAAAGACCTTTCCGCCCAAAAAAGTACCGGTTGCAATCACAACACATTTTGCCGTGTATTCCGCTTCTAATCGGGTCAACAAATGCCACAAGCCGTTTTCATCCTGCGTCAACGAAACAATTTCCGCTTGAATCAGCATCAGTCGTTCCTGCTCTTCAAGCGTTTTTTTCATGTAAGCGCAGTAATGCCTGCGGTCAATCTGTGCACGCAGGCTGTGCACCGCAGGACCTTTGCCCGTGTTAAGCATTCGGGTTTGCAGGGTATTTCGGTCAGCCGCCGTTCCCATTTCTCCGCCGAGCGCATCAATTTCACGCACCAAGTGCCCTTTTGAGGTGCCGCCGATGGACGGATTGCATGGCATATTGCCGACCGAATCCAAATTGACGGCAAACACAACCGTTTCACAGCCCAATCGGGATGCCGCTAAAGCAGCTTCAATTCCCGCATGGCCGGCGCCGATAACGGCAACATCCGTTTCTTTTGCAAAATAACTCACAACAAATCCAAAAGCGGTATCTTCCGAATATCGGAATCCACCGCTCTTACCTTTCTGAAAAAATACTGTTTCACGTGAAACAATTTGTTTTATTTTTGGCTGTTTACCAAATCAAAAACAATATTTGCCATTTCTTCATCGCTCTGCTTCATGCCGTTTTCCATCCACGATTGTACAACAGCAATGATACCAACCGAAACATAAGTATAATAGTAATGCTCAAAAACTTCATTGATTTCCAATCGGCAGTTGCGGCTATAGATATTATAACGCTTAAAAAAATTTGAAATCTGTTCGCATACGATATTTTTACGCTGCGACACCAAAAAAACGGCAGTATATTCCGAATTATTGCGGCAGTAAGTAAAAATACGGGAAAGAAATGTGATAGCGCTCGCACGGTTGTCAAAATCAATGTTAATGGACTTTTTTAAGTATAATTCCATATTTTGAAACAACTGATTCAAAATAGAATTGTACAAGTCATTTTGGTCTTTATAATGCGAATAGAATGTGCTGCGGTTAATATCCGCTTTTATGCAAAGCTCTTTCACCGTAATATTATTGATTTCTTTTTCATTGAGCAAAGCAATCAGCGCATTTTTCAATGATTCTTTTGTTTTACAGATTCTTCTGTCAACAGCCATATAAACCCCCGATTATCTGTGATTTACTCGAATATCCGTGCCGTCAAAGCTTGCAATATCGCCGTTACGCATTTTTTTGCCGCGCATGGTGCAAACTTCACCGTTTACTTTCACCATACCGCCTAATATAATGACCTTTGCGTGACCGCCACTTTGCACGACATCTGCCAATTTCAAAGCAGCATCCAAACGGATATAATCCGTATCAATCGTAATATCTTTCATCGGATGCGGCTTCACTTTCGCAACGATTTTCAAATGTATCAGTCCTTTTTGAAGCGCATAGGAAGAATCAAGAACAAAAAGCTCTCGCCTTCCTTGGGCAAAATAACAATCGGTGCAAAGCCGCCGTTCAGTTCAATTTTTACTTCATCCACATCACAGGCACGCAAGGCATCCATCATAAGCTTATTATTAAAGCCGATTTCAACCTTTTGACCCTCTAATCGGCAGGGGAACGAATCGTTCGCCGTACCTAAAGCCGTAACCGATGAAATGCGGACAAGCTGTTCATCAAAAATAAAACGAACCGGGCTGACGAATTTATCGGTGATAATCAAAGAAGCACGGTCAATGCTGTCAATCATTTCATCAACATTAATAATTGCCGTTGATGTAAAAGTGGTGGGAATGGCGTTCTTATAGTTTAAGAATTCACCGTCGAGCAAACGGGAAATAATCATATAATTTCCGATTTCGAATATAATATGACGCTTACCGACTGCAAGGGAAACGGTATCCTCATCATCCCCGAGCAATTTTGTTACTTCGTTCAGCGTTTTTGCCGGCACAACAAAGCTCAATTCTTCGCCCGTGTAGTCGATTTCTTCCGTGCGCATGGCAAGACGGGACCCGTCTACAGCGACCAAACGGAACAAATTGGAGGATATTTCGAACTTAACACCTGTATGAATAATTTTTGAATCCTTAACCGCAACGGAAAAGATTGTTTGACGAATCATATTCTTCAATAAGCTTTGGCTGACCACAACGGGATAACCACCGCTGACCGTGGGAAGCTCCGGGAACTCATTACCGTCAATACCAATCAAAGAATAAGAAGCTTCACCGCCTCGAATGGTGGTAAGCATCCGTTCATCGGATTCAATATAAACCGTTTCACCCGGAATTTTGCGCACGATGTCGCAAAGCACCCTTGCGTTCAGAATAATAGCACCCTGTTCAACAACCTTGCAGGGAATGCTTGTGGTAATTCCCATTTCCAAATCATAGCCGGTAAGCAAAAGCTCACTGCCGAGTGCCTTAATTAAAATTCCTTCAATGGCGGGAATGGTTGTTTTGCCGGAAACAGCTCGCTGTACGTTTTGGCACGCCTCGCTGAGCAAAGCAGTGTCACAGTAAATCTTCAATGTCGTCAGCCCCTTTGGTAAGTGTAATATATGATAGTTATAGTAGTATTAGTAGGGTGCGTGGAAAGTGTGAAAAAGCCGGGCAATGCGTGATACAAAGCCGAAAACGGCGATTTTATTTTGTGAGATGCCATGAGGAAAGATTTTCGCAAATTCCACGGGGAAAACCGTTTTGTGAAGACGGTGAAAAATTCAATGTGAATTCACAAGAAAAGTGTGGAAAAACTCATCAAAAAATGTTGCCGAAAATGCAACGCTTTTTTCTTATGAATTGCTCTGAACATTCTTAATAATGTCCGAAATAATGGTCTTTGTCGTATAATTTTTTTCCCGTTCGCTCTTTACTTTTCGGACGGCATACAAAACGGAAGTATGGTCGTTCAAACCAAAGTAATCGGCGATTTTTTGATTGGTCAAATCCGTAATTTCACGCATGACATACATGGCAATATGGCGAGGCGTTGTAAATTTTGCATCGTGACGGCGTGATTTAATGTCGGCAACCGAAACGCCGTATGTACGGGAAACCTCGTCTAAAATTTTATCAATCAAAACGGGTATCGGGTCGCTTTCGTTGAAAATATCACGAATGGCAAGCTGTGCCGTGCTCATGTTTGCTTCGGCGCCGTGTAATTCCATCAGTGCCTGCATATTGCGCACCGAGCCTTCAAGTTGACGGATGTTGCTTTTGATTTTGTCGGCAATGAACATACAAATCGGGTCGGGCAAATTGATGTTGAGTGATTTTGCCTTGCTTTTGATAATGGCAATTCTCGTTTCCAAATCAGGCGGCTGAATATCCGCAATCAAACCGCTTTCGAATCGGTTGCGCAGGCGTTCCTCAAGCGTTGCCATTTCCTTGGGCGGACGGTCGGAAGTGAGCACGATTTGGCGCTTTGCTTTGACGAGCGTATCAAAGGTGTGGAAAAATTCCAGCTCGGTGGAGGTTTTGCCGGCGATGAACTGAACATCATCGACCAAAAGCACATCGGCGTTGCGATATTTGTTATGGAACACCGAGGTATCACGCTTATTTTGCAGATATTCAATCAATTCATTCATAAAATCCTCGCTGCGCACATAAATCATGTAAGCGTCGGGATTATTCTTTTTGATTTCACTGCAAATTGCGTTGAGCAAATGCGTTTTGCCCAAGCCGGAGTTACCGTGAATGAAAAGCGGATTGTAGGTGTTGCCGGGGTCGGCGGCTACCGCCTTCGCCGCCGCATGAGCAAACTTGTTGGAATCACCGACAATAAAGTTATCAAAGGTGTATTCGCCGCTTTCTCCGATGTCCGTGATGGCGATTTCCTGTTTTTTCGGCTTTTCTTGCACAGGCTCAACCACAACGGTTAAACGGAAGCCCATGATTTTTTCAAAGCTGTCTTCTAAAAGCGGAATGAATTTTTGGTTGATGATTTTACAACGGAACGGGTCATCGGTTAAACGCACGGTCTGACCGTCAAAGCTCTCTAATTTGAGAGGTTCAAACCAAACGGAATAAATCGTTTCGGAGGTATTCGCTTTGATTTCCCGTTTGACATTTTCCCAAAGTTCGTAAACTAAATCCATATGATTCTCCAATTCGATTGCAAGCCCGGACTTTTTCTCAAAGGGGTGATAATCCAAGTTTGCATAGTAAGTTTTTTTGGAATTGGCGCTGTTACCCCATATTCTGCTACAGTATACCATATTGTTCTCCTTTTTTCAACATTTCGGCGGAAAGCATCGTTTACGCAACATCTTGTACAAGATTGCAAAAAGGTCCCCCCACTCATAGTGCTTACAGCGGGTTTTTTACACCGATTTAGGTGTAATATTTTGTGAATAAATTGTAAAGCTTTGAAAAAGAATAATTTTTGTTGAATTTGCACAAACAAACCATGCGGAAAAAGCGTTGCAATTTCGGGAAAAATGTGCTACCATGTCAACGATGCGGGAGTAGTTTAGTGGCAGAACAACTGCTTCCCAAGCAGTTAGTGTGGGTTCGATTCCCATCTTCCGCTCCATTTTTTTGGGAATAAAGCGTCTTTTTGCCCGCTCGATGT
>DNXM01000020.1:6368-7430 GCA_003505905.1 Oscillospiraceae bacterium | reverse complement strand
CTTGCACCGTTTTTTGAAAAGTTCAAGCCTGCTGTGTTCGACGAAGAGCCGCAGCACAAGCTGCTTTTGAACGGCACTTGGAAATTCCATTGGCAAATGGGTGTCGATACCCTACCCAACGAATTCGCTTCACCAAGCTTGAACGACAGCGACTGGGACGACATCACCGTGCCATCGGTTTGGCAGCTGAAGGGCTACGGAAAGCCGATTTATCTTTGTGCGTTTTATCCGCACGCCCTTTCTACGGTCAAAAGCAGGATTCCGACCGTCAGCCACAAAGAAAACGAGCTTGGCATCTACCGCCGCACCTTTACCGTGCCCGAAAGCTTTGACAGTCATGAGGTCTTTATTCACTTCGGCGCAGTCAAATCAGCGTTTTTTCTGTATATTAACGGACAGCGCGTCGGCTACTCACAAGGCTCAATGACCCCTGCAGAATTCCGCATCACGCCCTATCTTCAAAACGGTGAAAACCAAATCACCGTCGAAGTCTACCGCTACAGCGACGGAAGCTACTTGGAAGACCAGGATATGTGGTTCCTCAGCGGAATTTACCGTGATGTATACCTGTTTGCCGAACCGAAAATCACAATTTGGGATTTCTATGCCAAAGCGCAGTTAGACGAGAATTACAAAGACGGCAAGTTGGATGTCGAGCTGAATCTGCGCAATTTTCAAGATTCCGCCGCCGCTGTCTTCGCCGATGTTTTGATGATGGAAAACAAGGAAGCTCCGCAGTTAATCGGCAGCGAACAGCTCATCATTCAGCCGGGCGAAAGCTATTACAATTTTTCATATATTAAGCCAGAGCCAAGGCAATGGTCGGCAGAAACGCCGAACCTCTACCGCATTGCCGTTGTGCTGCGCACGCAGGATAAAATCATCTGCATCAAATCCATCCGCATCGGCTTCAAGCGCATTGAGAAAAAAGGAAATGTGCTGTATATCAACGGCAAAAAGGTTCTTATCAAAGGCGTAAACCGCCACGATTTTGACCCCGACAACGGTTGGGCTGTTCCGAAAAAGACCTATAAGATTGATTTGAGCCTCATGAAAAAGGCC
>DNXM01000020.1:0-6312 GCA_003505905.1 Oscillospiraceae bacterium | reverse complement strand
ATCAACGCCATTCGCACCAGCCACTACCCAAACGACCCCAAGCTCTATGAGCTTTGTGACGAAATGGGCTTCTATATCATGGATGAGTGCGATTTAGAAACGCACGGTGTTCGGCGCAAAAACTGCCCCGGAGACAACCCCGTTTGGTCGAAGGCGTGCGTTGACCGTGCACAGCGTATGGTTCTGCGTGACCGAAACCATGCTTGCGTTTGCTTTTGGTCGCTGGGCAACGAAGCCGGTGACGGCAGCAATTTTGCCCTCATGCGCAAAGCGATTCTCGCCTTGGATGACACCCGTTTGATTCACTACGAGGGTGAATTCAATTTCGATAAATCCGATTTTATCAGCCGTATGTATCCGGATGGCGCATATGTCGAGAAGCTCGGCAAGCAAGAAGCCGTCAAAGTGAAATGGTATGAAAACATTGCCAATCGGCTTGCCGCCGACAGCAAGCCCATCAAAGCCGAGGATTATGCCACCCGACCGGTCATTTTCTGCGAATACGCCCATGCCATGGAAAACAGCCTGGGGAACTTCAAGGAATACATCGACGCCTTTGAAAAATACGACAATCTCTGCGGAGGCTTTATTTGGGATTATGTCGACCAAGCCATTCATGTTAAAGACGGCGAGCATGACAAATGGCTCTACGGCGGCGATTTTGACGAGGGCAGCACAAGCCACTACTTCTGCGCCAACGGCATTATAGGAGCCGACCGCATTCCGCACCCGTCTTACTACGAAGTAAAAAAATGCTATGCCGATGTTACAGCCAAAATGGTTGACCGTGAAAAAGGAACCTTTGAAATCATCAACAAGCATCATTTCCTCAACCACAGCCGTTATACGCTCGATTGGGCCTTGACCGAGGACGGTAAGCCGTGGCAGGAGGGCACACTGGGCACGGTGGTGCTTGACCCTGAATCAAGCCTGGAAATAACCGTCCCCTATGACTTGAAGCACTTGCCAAAAGGCGAAATGGTTTTGACGCTTTCATGGAAGCTCGGGAACGACACTGCGTGGGCTGACAAGGGCTTTGAAATGGCGTTTGAGCAGTTCATCATCCGGGAAGCCTTGCCCGAAGAAAAAGCACCTGCCGCCGAAGCGTTGGATGTGCTTCACACCGGACGAAACCTCACGGCAAAATCAAGCAAAATCAATGTGGAATTCCGCCGTGGCATTTTGTCTTCTCTTGTGCTCAATGGCAGAGAAATGTTATATGCCGAACAGGGCTTACGCCCGAACTTTTTCCGTGCATTGACGGACAACGACGCCGCCTATCTCAATTTTGTGCCGAAAATCAAGTTCCTGCACCCGAAATATTTGTGGCGCTTTGCCACGAAGGCGACAAAAGTCACCTCCATGCAAGTAAAGATGCTTGACGAATCCACCTGCCGTGTCACGGTAGGCTGGTTTGCACCGTTCACCTGCGGCACCAAAACCATCTACACGATTTCGGCAAACGGAACAGTGCAAGTAACGCACCGGAGCAAGGGGCTGTTCCTGCAAATGCTGAAGGTCGGTTTGCGCTTCGGTATTCCGCAGGAGCTGTGCAATGCCGAATGGTACGGCAGAGGTCCGCAGGAATGCTATTGCGACCGCAAAACAGGCGCCGCCATTGATTTACACCGTGCCGATATTCAGGGCTTGGAACACCGCTATATGCGTCCGCAGGAAAACGGACAGCGTGTGGATGTGCGTTCGCTCACCTTGACGGACGAGGACGGCGCAGGACTTTGCTTCCGTGCCGAAAGCGGAACCGCCTTTGAATTTAACGCACGGAATTACAGCCAGGAAAAGCTTGAAAAAACCGAACATTTGCATGAGTTGGAAAAGGACGCATACATTTCCGTCAACCTGGATGCACGCTCCTGCGGTGTCGGCGGAGATTTGCCCGGTTGGGCGAAGCTGCGTGAGCCGTACATCATGCACCCGTGGAAAACCTATCGCTTCGGCTTTGAGATTTCTGCCGTTTAAGGAGGATAAAAAGCGTGATTATCGACTTTCACACACACATTTTTCCCGATGAATTGGCAAGCCGTGCCCGTCAAAAGCTGATTGACAACACCATCAAATTCGGCAACAATTACACAGCTCTCACCGACATGACCAAAAACGGTTTACTGCGTTCCATGGATGAATTCGGTGTGGATAAAAGCGTCATTCAGCCTGTTGCCACAAAGCCCTCACAGAGCAAAACGCTGAACGAATGGGCAAGCCAAGTGGCTGACGAACGAATTATTTCGTTCGGTTCCGTTCATCCCGATTCGGATGATTACCGCCGTGACATTGATGAAATTGCCGCACTCGGATTAAAGGGCTTGAAGCTTCACGCCGAATATCAGTTGTTTTATCCCGATGAACTGCGAATGCTGCACATCTACGACTACGCCTTTGCCAAGGGGCTTATTGTTTTGCACCACGCCGGTTACGACCCGGGCTTACCGCCGCCGTTTCACACAAGCCCCAAGCGTTTTGCCGAAGTCATCAAGCAAATGCAGGGCGGCACAATGGTGCTTGCGCACTTGGGCGGTCACGCTCAATGGGACGAGGTGGAAGAGTACCTTGTCGGCAAAAATGTTTATCTCGACACCTCCATGGGCACGGAATTTTATCCACAGGAGCAGTTTTTGCGCATCGTACAAAATCACGGTGCCGACAAAATCCTGTTCGGCTCGGATTCGCCGTGGAGCAACGCCAAAAATGAAATCGCCCACATCCGTTCTCTGCCGTTGACAGAGGAACAAAAAAATGCCATCCTCGGCAAAAACGCCGAGCGTGTTCTTATCAGCAATCGTGAGCCTTGATTTGTTTCCCGCAATCGACTTTTCCCGTCAGCATCAAACAATTCAACAAAAATCAGGAGGTAGAAAAAATGAGTATGTCAAAATCAAAGAAGTTTTTGAAAAAGAATATCATTCCCGTTCTGCTCTGCATGGTAACTCTGTTGAGTATAACCTACCCGACGGCGTTTGCCCAAAACGAGGAGCCTTTTGTTCGTTTGATTACCAATCCGCCCACAGCAGTTGCAGGAGAAAAATATAATGCCGAATTGTTTCGGTTTTGTGATGAAGGTTACACGCACAAGGTAACCTACAAATTGTTCGTTGACGACGGTGAATATTGGGAGCTTGACAATTACATACAGGGAACCTACTCTCGTATTCCTCCCATTGTTCAAGATACCGAAACGGATTCGATAACAGTGAACGGATTGACCTTTGACAAAGACGGTATCATTAGCGGAACTCCCGACACAATTCAAGCCGAAAAAGAGCAGCAGTGCATTCATTTCAATGCCTATGTCACTTGGTATGACGGCGAGCGAATTGTAAAATCAAAGGACTACAACATCACCTACGACTACGAGGATGGCAACGGTCCTTTTGAAGTCTCCGATAACATGAAATTCCGCCTGTATATTGTCAACCCGGAACGAAAGGTCACGGTCGGAAATAACCCAAAAGAAATTTTCCTCGGTGACCGTATCTTGTTGACGAATACCGTTGAAAATGCGTGGTATCAATTCACTGCCTGTTCCCATTGCTACGGCATTATTGATGAGTGTTATATATCCAAGAAAGTAACCGATGATTGGTCAAAGAATGAATATTATCCTCATTCTTTACAGGTGTATAACAAAGACGGCGTACCTGTCGTAAACTACACCATTCCGAGCGGCTACGGCGGAGATGATTGGTTCGGCGGCGAAAGCGATTTCGACATCATTCCGGGCGAAACCTACTACATAAAGGTGTCCTGCGAAACAAAGTTCGGCTTTACACTCGTTGATGGCTACAGTCCTGAAAGCGAAAGAGAATTGAACTGCGAAATCACAAAGGTTGATTATATTTCAACAGAAACATTTGACCCGAGAGATGACGGAAGATTCGGCATTATTCCCGATGATTTCTCAAGCAACACCGTTTGGAATGTATTTCGGGTTGAATCCAATCAAATGGATTGGTCGGAGTTTTTCGGTGAATATTTAGGTGAATACGGCTGCGGTAAAATCCGTTGGAATATTCCGCTGACCTTTGATACAGAAGACCACTTTTATTTTTTATACTATTTCGACCCCAACATACAAGGCAACTATTCCGCAGAAAATGCAACAATTGAGCTGAATGACACGCTGGTAGCCACAGAATATGCCGTATGCATGAGCAAGGTCGACATTCACACAAAATATACCGTGGATATTTATTTGCCTGCCGATAAAATGCTCGTTGTCGGAACCGGCGGCTTGACGATTACGGACAGCACAGGCAATATCATCGTGAACAATCCTTTGAGTAAATCCGTTTCTCACGCCTACCGCTCCAATGTAACCTTTACGGCGGATGTTGCGGATGGAAGCAAAATCGAATGGTTTTTGGATGGTCAAAAGCGAGGCGAAGCAAGCAGCACATTTACCGTCAAAAACGCAAAGAAAACATTTACCGTAAAAGCAGTTATCACGGATGCAAACGGCAGAATTACCGCCGATGAGGAAACGGTAACGATTAACAACACCCCTTGGGACAAAATCGTTTGGTTCATCCTTCATCTGTTTTATCCCGCTATGTACGAAGTAAAGCAATAACAACACGGAGCATATTCTTGGATTGGATTGAATGCTATGAAAAACACTCCCTGTCCGTTGAGCAAAAAATGCGGCGGCTGTCAGCTCCAAAACATGGATTATGACAGACAGTTAAAATACAAGCAAGGGCTTGTCGGCAAGCTTTTAGGCGGATACGGCAAGGTCGACCGCATCCGAGGCATGGAAAACCCGACCCACTACCGTTGCAAGGTTCAAGCCGCCTTCGGCACCACCCGTTCGGGCAAAATCGTGTCGGGCGTTTACCAAAGCAGCAGTCACCGCATCGTCAATGTGGACAGCTGTATGATTGAAAACGAAAAGGCCGATGCCATCATCTGCACCGTCCGTTCTCTCCTGCCCTCTTTCAAAATTCGTCCGTATGACGAAGACAAACGAACGGGATTCCTGCGCCATGTACTGGTGCGTGTCGGACAAAACAGCGGTGAAATCATGGTCGTTCTCATCACCGCAGGCAGCGCCTTTCCCTCAAAAAACGATTTCGTGAAAGCATTGCTGAAACAGCACCCCGAAATCACAACTATTGTTCAAAACATCAACAACAAGCACACCAACATGGTGCTCGGCGATATTGACAAGCCGATGTACGGCAAGGGGTTCATTCTCGACACACTGTGCGGCTGCACCTTCAAAATATCGCCGCAGTCGTTTTATCAAATCAATCCCGTTCAAACGGAGCATTTGTATAACACCGCCATTGAGTTGGCAGGCTTAACCGGAAAAGAACGGGTCATTGACGCTTACTGCGGCACGGGCACCATCGGCATCATTGCCTCGAAAAAAGCCAAGGAAGTCATCGGCGCCGAGCTGAACCCAAGCGCCATTCGGGATGCCCGCATCAACGCCAAGCAAAATGAAGCGGAAAATATCCGTTTTGTCTGCGCCGATGCAGGTGATTTCATGAATGAAATGGCTGAAGACGGCGAAACGGCCGATGTCGTGTTGATGGATCCGCCCAGAGCCGGAAGCTCCAAAAAGTTTCTATCCAGCCTCCTGCGGCTGAATCCCGAGCGTGTGGTCTATGTTTCCTGCAACCCCGAAACGCTCGCACGGGATTTGTACTTTCTCACTCATCACGGCTATCGGGTCAAAAAAATCAAACCGTTTGACCTTTTCCCGTATACAAAGCACGTTGAGACGGTAGTTTTGATGTCAAAAGTGAACACACCTAAGGGCTAAAACCCATTGAAATCAAAGGCTTTTCTGAAGTCTATCGTTGAATAGTACCATTGATTTTAGAAAAATCCTTTATTTTATGGCAAAAAGCCCCTCTGTAGAAACATATCAACGGCTTTTGCCAGGGGTAATCGTTGAAAAGTGCATACCTTTTATGCGATAGAGGTTTCATTTACACTATAGGGTGTTCATCGTTAAAAGGTATGAAAACGATAGGATTCCACATAAAATAGCCTGTATATCATTGCCTTTTATCAAGGCAATGATGGGTGGGCAAAAAATGATGAGTGGGCAAAATGATGGAGAGAAAAGTAGAAGTTATTCCGGCAAAGGTTCAAAGACCGCAGCGGAACATAGTAATCTATGCACGAGTAAGTACCGCACATGGCGAACAACTGGAAAGTTTGTTTGAACAGATTTCGGGTCTTACCAGATATGTATCCTTGGTTTCCACGTGGAGATTGGTTGATATTTATATTGAAACTCAGTCAGCAAAAGCAAAATCACCAAGAAAAGAGTTTTCACGACTGCTT
>DNXM01000238.1:6573-9582 GCA_003505905.1 Oscillospiraceae bacterium | reverse complement strand
TTGCGACATTCAATTTGATTCCCATTGAGCCGCTGGACTGCGGTCGAGCGGTGTTCTTTCGGCTTTGCTGTCGAACCGATTCCATTCGGGCACAGCGAATTGTGTTCGGCATCGGTGTCTGCTTTTTGATTCCGTTGACGGTTTGCGGCTTTTTGGTGCTGATAAACAGCAAGTACAACATCACATTATTGCTTGCGAGCGCATATTTATCCTATATACTCTTGAAAAGAAAGTAGAAATCATGTAAAATATCCCTAACGCTATGGTTGCGGAGGATATTATGCTTTCAAAAAAAGTGGAGGACATTCTGCTGTCGGTTCAAAAGCCCGGTCGATATACGGGCGGCGAATTGAACAGCGTGATGAAAGACAAGGAAAAAATAGATATTCGCTATGCGTTTTGTTTCCCCGACACCTATGAGGTCGGTATGTCGCACTTGGGCATCAAGATTTTGTATTCGTTGGTGAATGCCCGTGAGGATGCGTGGTGCGAGCGTGTGTTTGCACCGTGGGCGGATATGGAAGAAAAGATGCGTGAAAACGACATCAAGCTATATGCGTTGGAAAGCGGCGATGAGATTCGGGATTTTGACCTCATCGGCTTTACGCTTCAATATGAAATGAGCTATACAGCGGTGCTCAATATGCTGGATTTGGCAGGCATTCCGTTGCACAGCTGTGAACGCACGGAGCTGACTCCCTTGGTGATTGCGGGCGGTCCCTGCGTGTGCAATGCCGAGCCGATGGCGGATTTTATCGACATTATGCTGCCCGGCGAAGGCGAAGAAGTGACAAACGATTTAATCGACCTGCTCAAGGAGCACAAGAAAAAAGGCTCAACCAAGCAGGAATTTTTGCGTGCCGCCGCTCAAATTCAGGGCGTTTATGTGCCGTCGCTGTACGATGTGACTTACAACGAAGACGGTACGGTGCAGGGCATCACCGCCAAGGAAGGTGCGCCTGCACGGGTGAAAAAACGCATTGTGGCGGATTTGGATACGGTTTTCTTTCCGTGCGACTTCATTGTTCCGTCCATTGAAATCATCCATGACCGTGCCGTGGCGGAGGTGTTCCGAGGCTGTATTCGCGGCTGCCGTTTTTGCCAAGCCGGCTACATTTACCGCCCGATTCGGGAAAAACACGCCGAGGTAATCAACCGGGATTGTCAGAATATTTGCCGTTCCACGGGTTATGATGAGGTTTCGCTTTGCTCGTTGAGCACAAGTGATTACACCGAATTGGAACCGCTTTTGAATTCGTTGCTGGATTGGACGGAGAAAGAACGGGTGAATGTTGCGCTTCCGTCACAGCGAGCAGACCGCTTTTCGGCGGAATTGACCGAACGCTTGAGCAAGGTTCGCCGCAGCGGTTTGACCTTTGCGCCTGAAGCAGGCACGCAGAGAATGCGTGATGTTATCAACAAAAACATTACCGAGGAAGAAATTCTCCGTGCGTGCCGTCAGGCTTTTGACGGCGGTTGGACAAGCGTGAAGCTGTATTTCATGCTCGGCTTGCCGACTGAAACGGATGAAGATGTTGTCGCCATTGCGCAGATGGCTCAACGGGTGGTTGATGAGTTTTATCACAACCCCAACAAGCCCAAGGGAAAGAGCGTGAGCGTCAACATCAGTGTTGCGCCCTTTGTGCCAAAGCCTTTTACACCGTTCCAATGGGAGGCACAGAACACAAAGGAAGAACTACTCCGCAAGCAACAGCTTTTGATTTCATCGTTTACCAGCAAAAAGATTTCACTCAGCCGCCATGATACCGATGTCAGTTTTTTGGAAGGTGTTTTGGCTCGGGGCGACCGCCGCTTGTCTGCGGTTATCGAAAACGCTTACCGCAAGGGCTGTAAGCTTGACAGCTGGAGCGAATTTTTTAATGTAGATACTTGGCTGGAGAGCTTTGCCGAATGCGGCATTGACCCTGCTTTTTATGCCAACCGTGAGCGGAGCACCGAAGAAGTGCTTCCGTGGGATCACTTGGATTACGGTGTAACCAAGACGCATTTGGTGCGGGAACATACCAAGGCACATGACGGCACCACAACACCCCATTGCCGCATCCGCTGTGCCGGCTGCGGCGCAAACAAACTCAACGGAGGTGAATGCGATGCGCTCAATAAGAGTCACGCTTGCCAAAAAGGGCAGGGCTAAATACCTGTCGCATTTGGATATGCAGCGGTGCATGATGCGTGCGGTGCGCCGTGCAGGCATTGAATTGTGGTATACAGAGGGCTTTAATCCGCACCCGTATTTGACCTTTGCTTTACCGTTGCCACTCGGCATTGAAAGCGAGAGCGAGCCGGTGGAAATTCGCTTGGAGGGCGATGCGACCAATGAACAGGTTTTTGCGTCGCTGTCGGCTGTTATGCCCGAGGGCATTGAGGTTGTGTCGGTGAGGGATTCCACCTCAAAACCGAACGAAATCGCATTCGCCGAATATCACATCGCTTTGCAAAATGAGAACGGTTTGACCGAGCGACTGCGTCAGACACTGGCAAGCGGTGAAATTCCCGCCGAAAAGCTCGGAAAAGCCGGGCGGAAAAAGGCAGTCAAGCAAATCAACTGCTGTGACCTTATCGGCAGTGTGACGGTGGAGGAAATGGGCGAAACGGTTGAAATGAGTGCCGTTTTGGCGGCAGGAAGCCAACAAAACCTCAGTCCGCTGCTGCTGTTGGAGGCGCTCGGGAATAAAATGGGCGAGGAACTGAAGAGCCTTTCCATTGTCCGAAAATGCCTGTTGAAAAATGATTTCAAAAAGTTTTGAAAAATGCTTGCATTTTCCGCAAGTGTGTGGTATTATACTTTAGCGTTTGTTATCCGTCATCATCCGTGACGGGAATTGATGCAGTACATTAAGGCTGGCGGTCCTCTTTCACAACCCGATACGAACGCCTGAAAAATTTAACGGAGGAAATTAAAATGGACGCACTCAAACTCATTGCACAAGACAGCATCAAGGCTGAAAAGCCGGTCGCCGAGGTCGGTGATACCGTTCGTGTCGATGT
>DNXM01000238.1:5178-6541 GCA_003505905.1 Oscillospiraceae bacterium | reverse complement strand
GTGAAGGTGAAAGAGAAAGAATTCAGGCTTTCGAAGGCATCGTAATTGCTCACAAGGGCAGTGGCGTATCCGAAACCTTTACCGTTCGCCGTGTTTCTTACGGTGTCGGTGTTGAAAAGGTTTTCCCGGTTCATTCCCCGAATGTTGCCGCCGTTACCACCATCCGTAAGGGTAAGGTTCGCAGAGCAAAGCTGTATTATCTTCGTGACCGTGTCGGTAAGGCTGCAAAAGTTAAGCAGAATCTTAAATAATTTACCGAATTTCATGAAAAATGAGGAACAAGTCTTGTACTTGTTCCTTTTTTTTGCTATAATTTATGGTAGGTATTTATGAGCTTTTCGATACAGCGGTGGTGATGAACTTTTGAAGATAACCGAGTATAACATATACTACGATTTTCAGCCGAAAAAGACACGGAAGCAAAAAAGGGCGGAGAATCGCTTTGACTGGATTCAGTCCGTCGTTTTGGCAATCACGGTGTTGTTTTTGGTGTTCACTTTTTTCGTGCGCCCTGTCGAGGTGGTTGGTGAATCCATGCTCCCGACCTTGCAGGATGGAAACTGGCTGATTATTTCCGCTTTTGAGCGTTCACCCAAATCGGGTGACATTGTGATAATAACTCAACCGAACCAAACGGCAAGCGGTGGACCAATCGTCAAGCGTGTCATTGCTTTGGCAGGTCAAACGGTGGACATTGATTTTCGTAAAGGCATCGTAACCGTTGACGGAAAGGAATTGGATGAACCGTACATCAACGACTTAACCAAGCAGGAGTTTGATGTTGCGTTTCCTTTAACTGTGCCCGAGGGCAAAATTTTTGTAATGGGCGACAACCGCAACCGTTCGCTCGACAGCCGTTCGACCCGAATCGGGTTTATCGACACCCGTTATGTGCTCGGTCATGTGCTGTTCCGTATTCATCCGTTCGGCAACCCGAAATATGTTAGTTATTCTCAAGAAGGAGAGAAATAAAATGGACGAAAACAAAGAGCTTAATGAAGAACTGAAAGAGAATTTGAACGAAGAGCCGGAAAAAGAGCCGGAGAAGAAAAAAGCCACCTTTGCGCAATCCCTGGTTGAGATTGCGTCGGTTCTTTCCACATCCATCATTGCAATCATGGTGATTTTCACCTTTGTCTTCCGCATTGTCGGCGTCGTCGGTCCGTCCATGCAGCAGACCTTGCATGAGGATGATTGGCTTTTGGTCAGCGCTTTTTGCATCAAGCACGACCGTGGTGATATCGTTATCATCACACAGCCCAACAGCATTCAGGGAATGCAGAGCGAACCGATTGTCAAGCGCATTATTGCCGTTGGCGGTGATAAATTGGACATTGATTTTGAAACGGCTTCGGTTTATGTT
>DNXM01000238.1:3916-5133 GCA_003505905.1 Oscillospiraceae bacterium | reverse complement strand
GAGCCGTATTTGAATACGCCGACAACCGATGATGAGGGTGCGTTCAGCTATCCGATGATTGTTCCCGAAGGCAAGGTTTTTGTGATGGGTGACAACCGTCAGCATTCCACCGACAGCCGTTCTTCCTTGATTGGCTTAATTGATGAAAACTACATTCTCGGTCAGGTTCGTTTTCGCTTTGCTCCGTTCGACCAAATGAAGTTTTTCGGAGATTATGACTATGAATGACAGTCAAAAGCAGGTTGTTCAATGGTTTCCCGGGCACATGGCGAAAACACGCCGTCAGATTAAAGAGAGTCTGCCGATGGTGGATGCCGTGACGGAGCTGTTGGATGCCCGTGTGCCCATGAGCAGCCGCAACCCCGAATTGGATGAGCTGACGGGCAGTAAGCCACGCATCGTGTTGTTGAACAAATGCGATATGGCGGACGAAAAAGCAACCGCACAGTGGCTTGAATGGTTTGCCTCCCAGGGTGTTGCCGCCATGGCAGTGGATTGTCGAAGCGGAAAAGGCTTGCAGGGTTATCATGCTTTGGTGCGCCGTGTGCTGGCTCAACGCATCCGCCTTAACGAAGAAAAAGGAATGCCGGGCAAACCGCTTCGCATTATGGTGGTCGGAATCCCGAACACCGGCAAATCCTCTTTCATTAACCGCTGTGCCGGGTTCGGAAAAGCGCAGGTGGCTGACAAGCCCGGCGTGACCAGAAGCAATAAGTGGTTTGTAATCGGCAACGGTATTGAGCTGTTGGATACGCCAGGCGTGTTATGGCCGAAGTTCGAAGACCCGACGGTCGGCGACCGCCTTTCCTTTATCGGTTCGGTGAAGGATGAAGTGGTGGATTGCGAAACCATGGCAATCCGTTTGCTTGAGGTGTTGGCTCGTGATTACCGTCAGCCGCTCATGCAGCGCTACAAGCTTGACAGCATTGACGGCTTGGAAAGCTATGAGGTGCTTGAAAAAATCGGGCGTAAGCGTGGGATGCTCATCAGCGGCGGCGAGATTGACACCGAGCGTGCCTCGATTATGCTGCTCGATGAATACCGTGCCGGAAAGCTCGGTCGTATCACTTTAGAAAGGCCGTGTGATTATGCCTGATTATTTGTTTGAACAAGCGGCAAAAGCCAAGGGCTTTTCACTTGTGTGCGGTGTGGATGAAGCCGGGCGAGGTCCGTTGGCAGGTCCTGTTTGTGCGGCAGCGGTGATTTTGCCCGAAGGG
>DNXM01000238.1:2210-3871 GCA_003505905.1 Oscillospiraceae bacterium | reverse complement strand
GAAAAAAAGAGAGAAAGCCTATTTGTCGAAATAAAGGAAAAAGCACTTGCCTGGTCGGTGGCTTTTGCCGATGAAAAAGAGATTGATTCGCTCAATATTTTGCAGGCAACCTATTTGGCAATGCGCCGTGCCATTGAGGGCTTATCCGAAAAAGCGGATTATGCGCTGATTGACGGAAACCGTATGCCTCCGCTTTCCGTTAAGGGAGAAACGGTGGTGAAGGGCGACTCTCGTTCCATGAGCATTGCGGCGGCATCCGTTTTGGCAAAGGTCAGCCGTGACCATGTGATGACGGAGCTTGACAAGCAGTATCCGCAGTACCGTTTTTCGCAGCATAAGGGCTACGGAACGGCACTTCATTATGAGATGATAAACGAACACGGTGTGTCACCGATTCACCGCCTGTCGTTTTTGAAAAACCTCGATGAACATAAAAAGAGTTAAAGGCGATGTCGGCGAAGAGCTGACGGTGAAATGGCTCAAGCGCCATCGCTATAAAATCATACAGCGCAATTTTTCCTGCCGTTGGGGCGAGATTGATGTGATTGCGCAAAAGGGCGATGTTCTTTGCTTTACAGAGGTGAAAACAAGGGAAATTGATTCCTATGGGCGTCCCGCAGAAGCGGTGGATTACCGCAAGCAACAGCGTATTTTGAAAACAGCCAATGTCTACTTGACGCAAAATCCGTGCGATTTGCAGCCTCGCTTTGATGTGGCGGAGGTTGTGACGGAAAAAGGCAAATTGGCGGAAATCAATTATATTGAAAATGCATTCGGAGAATAAAGGAGATTTTGTTTTGAATTACACCAGTACAAGAGATAATTCCGTAAAAGTTCAGTCGGCAACTGCGATTGCCAACGGCATTTCCAAGGACGGCGGTTTGTTTGTGCCGACCGAAATTCCGAGTCTGTCGTTGGATGAAATCCGTGTGCTTTCGGGCATGGATTATCAGGCGAGAGCCAAAATGGTGCTCGGCAAGTATTTGACCGATTTCACCGAGCAGGAGCTGGCGGATTGCGTCAGCGGCGCTTACGGCGGCGGAAAGTTCAGCAGTGATAAAACCGCTCCTGTTGTCAAATTGGACGATTCGGCTTATATTCAGGAATTGTGGCACGGTCCGACCTGCGCATTCAAGGATATGGCGTTGCAGATTTTGCCTCATCTTTTGACCCGTGCGGCAGCAAAGACCGTGGGCGATAAGAAAATCGTTATTTTGGTTGCAACCTCGGGCGATACAGGCAAGGCAGCGTTGGAGGGCTTTAAGGATGTGCCGAATACGCAGATTCTTGTGTTCTATCCGAGCGATGGCGTGAGCGCCATGCAGAAATTGCAGATGATTACGCAGGAAGGCGAAAATGTCGGTGTTTGCGCCATAAAAGGCAATTTTGACGACGCTCAAAACGGCGTAAAATCCATCTTCACCGATGCGTCCGTCGCAAAGCTTCTTGAAGAAAACGGAATGCAGTTCTCTTCGGCAAATTCCATCAACTGGGGTCGTTTAGCACCGCAGATTGTTTACTATATCTCCGCTTATTGTGATTTGGTGGCGGACGGTTCGATTGCCTTGGGCGATGAAATCAACATTTGCGTGCCGACGGGCAATTTCGGCAACATTTTGGCGGCTTACTACGCCCGTGAAATGGGTCTGCCCGTGAAAAAG
>DNXM01000238.1:0-2111 GCA_003505905.1 Oscillospiraceae bacterium | reverse complement strand
TCTATGGATATTTTGATTTCCAGCAATTTAGAGCGCTTGCTCTATCTTTTGAGCGGCTGTGACGATGAAAAAATCCGTGGCTATATGACACAGCTCAAAGAAACGGGTCGCTATCAGGTGGATGCCGAGATTCTCGAAAAGCTTCAGGCTGTTTTTGAAGCAGGCTGCTGTGACGATGCACAGACCAAGGCAACCATCGGCGAAAAGTATGAAAAGAATCACTACCTTTGCGATACGCATACCGCCGTTGCCGTTAAGGTTTATGATGATTTCCGTGCAAAGTCGGGTGATAACACCGTTTGTGTGATTGCCTCGACCGCAAGCCCGTATAAATTCTGCGCAAGCGTTTTGTCTGCGCTGGATGCTTCCCTCGTCAAGGGCGAAGAGTTTGAAATGACTAAGGTGTTGGAAGCAACCACGGGTGTTGTTTGCCCGAATCAGCTTTCCGGCTTGGAAAAGAAAACGGTTCGTTTCACGGATGTCCGTGAGAAAACCGATATGCGCAGTGCCGTGTATGAAATGTTAAATATTAAGGCATAACAAAGATTTCTCGAAAGGCAACGGTTTTGTCATGTCACTTTTTGCAATAGGGGATACCCATTTATCTTTCGGGGTGGAAAAACCGATGGATGTGTTCGGCGGCTGGCAGAACTACGAGAGCCGACTGGAAGAAAACTGGCGTTCCGTTGTCAGGGAAGAGGACACCGTTTTGATTTGCGGTGATGTTTCCTGGGGAATGAAACTGCCGGAGGCGTTGCCGGACTTTCGCTTTTTGGATTCTCTGCCCGGACAGAAGCTGTTGATGAAAGGTAACCACGATTACTGGTGGGAAACCTGCTCGAAAATGTCGGCTTTTTTGGAGAAGGAAGAGATTTCTTCGCTTCGCTTTTTGTTCAACAACGCTTATTCGTTTGGCGATTACACCGTGGCGGGAACCAAGGGCTGGTTTTACGACAGCGGAGCAGAGGACGAAGAAAGAGCGCTGAATCGGGAGCTTTGCCGTTTGCGCTTTTCTCTTGAAAAAGCAAAAGCCATGGGCGGAGAACCGCTTGTGTTTTTGCACTATCCGCCGATTAGCCGAAAAGCGGTGTGCGAAGAAATTATTTCGGTGCTCAAAGAGTTTGGTGTGAAACGCTGTTATTACGCTCATCTGCACGGCATTTCCATCAAAAACGCCTACATCGGCGAGTATGACGACATCCGATTTTCTCTGATTTCGGGGGATAGCTTGAGCTTTTGTCCGAAATTGATTGAAAAATTCTGAAAAATTTCCCAAAAGTATAGCCAAGCGGGAAATTATCTGCTATAATGCTATGGTCTAATATTAGGAGGACTGAAAAATGAGTTTGAAATCCGTAAAAGAAGCAGAAGCCAATGTTCAGGAGTTGACCGTCACCATTGATGCCGAAACCTTTAAGGCGGCTGTGGTTAAGGTTTACAACAAGCAGAAAAAGAACATTTCGATTCCCGGCTTCCGCAAAGGCAAAGTTCCGATGCACATGATTGAAAAGATGTACGGCAAGGGTGTGTTTTATGAAGATGCTCTTGATGATCTTTTCCCGACCGCAGTTGACGAGGCCCTTAAGGAGTCCGGCATTGTTGCAGTCAGCGCACCCTATGATGCAAATGTTTCCGAAATCGGCGATGACGGTGTGGAATTCACCATTAAGGTTGCTACAAAGCCCGACGTTGATGTCGGTGAGTACAAAGGCTTGAGCGCCGAAAAAGAAAACGCTGAAGTAACCGATGACGAAATCAACCACGAAATCGACCGGCTTCGTGACCAGAATTCCAGAATGGTTGATGTGGATGACAGAGCCGCCGCAACGGGCGACATTGCCAACATCAACTTTGAAGGTTTTGTCGACGGCGTCGCTTTTGAGGGCGGCAAGGGTGAAGATTATGACCTTACGCTCGGCTCCGGTTCTTTTATCCCCGGCTTTGAGGATCAAATTGTCGGTCACGCAATCGGCGAAGAATTTGATGTAAATGTCACCTTCCCCGAAGAATACACCCCCGAGCTTGCTTCCAAGCCCGCTGTGTTTAAGGTTAAGCTGAACAGCCTTTCCGTCAAGGAGCTTCCCGAGCTTGATGACGAGTTTGCCAAGGAT
>DNXM01000160.1:5001-5239 GCA_003505905.1 Oscillospiraceae bacterium | reverse complement strand
CCGTTTTCCACTTCAAGGTCATCCTTTTCGCCCATCATGCCCTGAAAGAACGGAAAAGTCGGCGCACCGCCGTTCTCAAACGAGCCTTCATCCAGCCCCTCAAAAGCGGCAGTCATTTGAGAATCCAAATCGTCGATATCATCCTCGGTGATACCCATATTTTCCATCATTTGTTTAATCGGACCGACATTCATATCCATTGCGCAACGGATACAAAGCCCTTCGGGCGTGGTCTTCC
>DNXM01000160.1:0-4988 GCA_003505905.1 Oscillospiraceae bacterium | reverse complement strand
CGACAGCAGGCCGTTCATGGCACTTGCTGCACATGGTTCTTTTCATTCTGTTTACTCCTGTTTCTGAATTATTTAACTGCTTTCGTTTTCTCCGCTTTTGCCGCTGCGTAGGCAGCCTTGCCCTCGGGAGAAAAGCGTTCTTTCACCTTGCGTGATGTGTCCGGCATATAGGAAACAAACGCCACAATGGTCAGCAAAGCGGAAACGGAAACCAAAAGCACACAGGCAATTTCCGGCAAAACGAGAGAGGGAACATTGCGGGAAACAACGCCGACTTCGGGTCCGAACAAGAACATAACCACCATCACGGTGTAGAAAACAAAGGTTGCTACCTTGCCGTAGATTTCNNNGATTTCGGCAGCTCCCGGAATGATACCGAACGCAATCATCGCGGCACCTCCGACGACAAAGATAAACTCTTTGGCAAGGAAAACAAAGAAAATCCAGCTGAACGCTTTCATCAAAGGGCTTTCACACGCATTGAATTCCAAAAACATGAGAATGGCAATAGTAATCATGGTGATTTTGTCCGCAATCGGGTCAAGCACCTTGCCCAACTCGCTGATTTGGTTGAAGCGTCTGGCAATTTTTCCGTCTAAAAAGTCCGTCAAGCCCGAAGCCACCAAAACAATTAAAGCGGCAATCAAATGGTCCTGATAGAACAAGATGCCGAAAATCGGCACCATGATGATGCGCAAAAAAGATAAGAGATTCGGAATTGTCTTCCAATTGGTAAAATAATGTTTGATTACATCCATCTTAATCACTCCGTACTGTTTTTATCAAATAATTCGGCAAAATTGCCGCTGAAATCCATTTGTTGACACGCAGAAACAATTTTCGATTGCTCGATTGCCTGTTTCACCTGCGGCTGCACCGTCACTTGAGCGACCAAGCCGCAAAGCATGGAAAGCAAATAGACAATAATGATTCCTTTTATTAAACCGAGCACTCCGCCGAGAGCCCTATCCGCCGTGCGTAGAACAGGCAGCTTAACAACCTTACACGCAAAATGAATCAGCACCCGAAACAAAGCCATTATCATGGCAAAGCACAACAGCGTACAAACCATTTTAAGCAACACCATCGCCGCAGGTTTTACAATCGAGTCGGATATCTGTTGTGCGGGAATGCTGTTTGCATCGTCAGAAGCTTCGGTCGGATTGCTTGGTGCGCTCAAATCGGCACCCATATCCTCCATAACATCGCCTAAATATTGCGGCATAAGGAGAGAAACCTCATTCACAATCTGTCTTGTCGTTTTCCCTGTTGAAAAATCCGCTGCCTTTTCGGTAATCTTTTCGCACACAGCCTTATTGAAAAATGTGTCGTAACTCCATGATGCCACAGGCTCCGCTGCCTTTTGTGCAAAACCGAAAGCAAGCACAACAGCCGCAAGCGTCAGCACCGCGCGAACAAAGCCCTTGCGTGCATTGGCAAAAATCGCAACAATCAGCACGGCAACAAGCCCGATATCGACACCGTATTCCATCAAAAAATCCATACTTCCTCCTTTCGCAAAGCATTATAGCATACTTTATTGAAAAAACAAGAACCAACTGTCGCCAGTGCAAGGATTAAAACGAAATCCTTTTTAATTCACCGTTGTCCGAAACATAGATTTTGTTCTTGACAACAGCAACGAAATCGGGAGATTGGCAATTTTCACCGCTCTTCACACACTTTCCGCTGCTTGTGCGAATGCAATATAACGAGCCATCCGACGCACTGACCGAAATACGACCGTCTTTATAATCAAATCCGCTCACTTTAACATCCAAATCCGTACTGCACAGCTCTTTGCCCTTGCTGTTGAACGCACAGACCGTTGAACCTGCTTCATCGCCGTAACCGTTCACAGCAAAAGCCCAATTCCCATTATAATCAACCGCAAACCGTGCAATGACACTGCCGTCAAGCAAGCGGTCGTTTCGTTCCTTGTTGTTTTTCACAATGCTGTAACCGTTTTTGAAAGCGGTGATAACCGTATCGTTGTCGCTGTAAAACACCGTGTGAAGACGAATGCCGTCATATTGAAACTCCTTGACAACCTTTTGTTCTGTCAAAGAAACAATGTAAAGCTTTGAATAATCTGCGGCATCTTTACAGCCCATACCGATCAACGCCGCTTTTTTGCCGTTCGGCGAAAAGGAAATGCCGATAATGTACTCGTCGGCACAGCTGAACTGAAACGGTTCGCCGCTGTCGTCATTGAAATAAAACGAAACAAGACTTGCACCGACTTCGGATTTTTGGCTGAACGCATAATTGCCGCTGTTTCCAATTGCACTGCAATACACTTCGTTTTTCAATTCGCCCTCTGTCAGCATTCCTCTGCCGCTCAGCACGGTATAGCGTCCCGTTTTGCAGTCCGTCAAAAGAATACGGCTGTTGCTCACGCAAAGACGAGGAGCGGAAAAGGTGTGCTTGTAGCTCATTATCTCCTTTGCTGTGGAATTCAACAGCAAAACACGGTCTTTTTCAAGCAAAACAAGGTTATCCCCGAAGGTATCCATGCGCAGACAATTGTTCTTTCCGATTGTAAGCGGATAACCGGGACCGGCTTTCATGTTGGAAAAGGTTTGAACGATGCCGTCGGAAATACGGGAAAAGGTCACATTACCGAGTGACTGCGCCGCCAAAAAAAGCAGACACAGCACAACCAAAACACCGAAAGCGATTTTTGCCGCCAAGGTGTATTTGCGCGCCTTTTCTTTCTTTTTCGCTTTTTTTTGCTGCTCGATTTTTCGCTCCTCCACACGCTCCGCTTTACGTTTATCCATGCGGCGGCGAAGCTCCTCATCCTCCTGCGAATCGTATTCGGTTCTCTTTTCCTCATCCATTGTCTTTCATCACTCCTCCGTAAAAAACACGGTTCAGGTAAAGCCCCTGCGGCGGTGCCGTTACGCCGGCACACTCTCGATTGAGCGAATTGATAATATCCGTCAGTGTGTTCGGTGGAATCTTTCCAAGAGAAATCTGTGTTAGGGTGCCGACCATAATCCGGACCATATTATACAAAAATCCGTCTGCCGAAACATGGAAAAAGATTTCATCCTCTTTGCGTTCCACGGAAAAAGCCGTAACCGTTCGTACATTCGACACGGTAGAAGCTCCTGCGGAACAAAAAGCCGAAAAATCGTGCGTTCCGAGAAAAGCCTGTGCCTGTTCGTGCATCAGCTCAGCATGAAGCTTCGGCTTGACCTGCCAACAGCGATTGACCGAAAACGGGTCGGGAATACGGCTGTTTCGGATAATATAGCGGTATTCCTTGCCGATACAGTCATAGCGTGCATGAAACTCATATGGCACTTCACGACAGCTCAACACGGCAATATCATCGGGCAAATAGGCGTTCAAGCCGTTCACCACCGTATCACACGGCAAAACGGACTGTGTGCGAATGTTACAACAGTACGTATTCGCATGAACGCCCGAATCGGTGCGACTGCACCCAACAATGTTTTCACGCACTTGAAACAGCTGTTCCACCGCATCCTGCAAGGTCTGCTGTACGGTCGGCGCATTCGGCTGAACCTGCCAACCGCTGTAACGAGTTCCGCAATATCGAATTGTCACAAGCAGGTTGCGCAAACAATCACCCCAAATTATAGGCTTTCAACAAAATATTCAATGCAATTACACCGCCGAGCAAAACCGCACAGCCGACAATCAAAAAGGCATCCAAACCCTTGATTTTCATCTGCTTCATACGGGTGCGTCCGTCACCGCCCGTGTAACACCGGCATTCCATGGCAAACGCCAACTCATAAGCACGGCGAAAGGAGGATACAAACAGCGGAATCAAAATCGGCACCAACGCTTTGGCACGCTGTATCAATCCGCCCGATTCCAAATCGGCACCTCTAGCCTTTTGCGCATTCATAATCTTATCAATTTCCTCAATCAGCGTCGGAATAAAGCGCAGTGCAAGCGTCATCATCATCGCAAGCGTATGCACGGGCACATGAAACACCTTCAACGGCGAAAGCAACCGTTCTATCGCATCCGTAAGCATTGTCGGCGTTGTGGTATAGGTCAGCAAGGTGCTGCCTGCAATCAAAGCCAAAATGCGTATCGCCATGAAAACGGCGGTGAAAATACCAACATCCGTTATCTTGGCAAATTTCAAATTCAACAGCACTTTTCCGTCCGTTGTATAAAACAAATTCAACAAAGCCGTAATCACGATAATCAGCGCAATCGCTTTCATGCTTTTCAAAATCATTTTAATCGGAACACGAGAGAGAACGATGCCGAGAAGCAAAGATATGACCATAAGCCCGAGTGAGAAGAAGTTTTTGCAGAAGAAAACAATAAAGATGAAAACGAGCGTCAGCACGATTTTCACCCTCGGGTCGGTCTTGTGCAAGATTGAATTTCCCGGGAAATACTGTCCGATTGTAATATCACGAACCATCAGCCTCTCCCTCCTTTCAGAAGCGGAAGAAGAGCGGCACAGGCCTCATCCACCGTGTAAATACTCTCGTCAAGATTCAAGCCGCGCTTTTTTAATTCACGGCAAATGCGTGTAATCTGTGGCACGGCAAGCCCGATTTGCTCCAGCTCATCACTGCGTGCAAAAACATTTTTTACCGTATCGTACATGGCAACCTGTGCATGGTTCATCACAAGAATCTTCGTTGCAATCCGTGCAACATCCTCCATGCTGTGCGTGACAAGCAACACCGTTGCACCCGTTGCACGCTTGTAATTCAAAATCATGTTCAAAATGCTTTCTTTGCCACGAGGGTCAAGTCCTGCAGTCGGCTCATCCAGCACAAGAATTTTCGGCTTCATTGCCATCACGCCGGCAATTGCCGCACGGCGTTTTTCACCGCCGGACAAGTCAAACGGCGATTTTTCCAGCAGTTCACGGCTCAAGCCGACAAAATCCGCCGCTTGCGCAACACGCTGTTTGATTTCAGCCTCATCGAGCTTCATATTCTTCGGACCGAACGCAATATCCTTAAATACCGTTTCTTCAA
>DNXM01000134.1 GCA_003505905.1 Oscillospiraceae bacterium | reverse complement strand
GCACCCAAGCCGCCGTGCCGTATAATAAGCGAGTAGCTGCATCGGGATGACCGCCATGCTCACGGCAAAGCTTTCCGCCACCTTCGGCAAAAGAATCCGCTCGGAAGCCTGCAAATCCTCCGAAAACGAAACAGCGGTTACCTTTGCGCCCCTTGCGGTCAATTCATCCATACTGCACTGCATTTTGGCATTCAATTCCTCATTCAGGCAAAACGCAAACACAGGCGAATGCCGACGAATCAGTGAAATCGTTCCGTGCTTCATTTCCCCTGCCGGATAGCTTTGCGCCGGCAAATAGCTGACCTCTTTCAGCTTCAATGCTGCCTCCATAGATGCCGCATATCCCTGCCCTCTGCCAATGAAAAAAATCGGCTCATCACGAGGCATTCGTTCGGCAACGGCACGCATTTGCTCTTCGGTTTTCAGTGCTTCCTCCGCCGCCGTGGCAAGTCGGTTTAATTCTCTCTTGTACTTTTCGATACAATTTCGGTCGAGCGTTTCCCACTTTTCGGCAAGCGAAAGCCCGAGAGCATATACCGCCGCCAGCTGTGCCTCGTACGCCTTGGTCGTTGCGACCGCCACCTCCGTGCCGGCCTTGGTATAGAACACGTAATCGCTCTCCACGGCGATGGCGCTGTTCGGCACATTGACAATCGACAGCACGGGAATCCCTTGCTTTTTCGCTTCCCGCAACGCCGCCAAGGAATCCGCCGTTTCGCCGCTTTGGCTGACAATCACCATCCATGAACCGCTCGGCAAGGGCAGCTTTCGAGTTCGGAATTCCGATGCAACCGAAACCTCCACGGGGATTTGAAGCCAATCCTCCCAGACAAACGCGGCAGCTTCACCGACATGATAAGCCGACCCGCAGGCAGAAAAGAAAATGCGGCTCGGTTTGGCGAAATCCGCTTCGGGCATCAGCTTGCCTTCCTGCACCGTGCGCCGAATGGCCGTGGGCACTTCGTGAATTTCTTTGAGCATAAAGTGCTCGAAGCTGCCCCGATTCACCGCCGTTTGTCTTTGGTCGAAAGGCTCGGCGGCTTTTTCAATCGGTTGCAGTGAAAAATCAAAAAACGCCGCCGAATCCCGTTTCACCTCGGCAATTTCATCATCCTCCATCCGATAGAGCGTTTGCACACTTTCCGTCATTGCCGACAAATCCGAAGCGACAAAGCTTTCCGCTTCACCGACCCCGACCAAAAGCGGACTCGAACGGCGCACGCAAAACAGCGCATCGGGTGCATCGGCACACAAAACGGCAAAGGCAAAAGAACCTTTCAGCAAATCGGCGACCTTGGCAACGGTTTCCAACACATTCCCGTCATACAAGCGGTGCAAAAGCTGTGCTATCACTTCGCTGTCGGTATCACTCGAAAACGGACACAAGCGCAAATACTTTTCTTTAAGCTCCTTTTCATTTTCCAAAATGCCGTTATGAACAATCGAAAATTCGCCGCAGGTGTGCGGATGCGCATTTGCATCATTCGCTTCTCCCCTTGTTGCCCAACGGGTGTGCCCGATGCCGATGACCGCCGAAAGATTCTCCTGCCTTTCAACCTTTTTCGCTAAATCACCCACTCGCCCCCGACATTTTACCGTTTGAATTTCGCCCGCTTCAAGCAGCGCAATACCTGCCGAATCATAGCCACGATATTCCAGCCGCCTCAATCCCTCAAGCAAAAACGGCACCGCCGCCGTGCAGCCGTTAACACCGACTATTCCGCACATAATGTTTCATCACCCTCTGTTTTTCTTTTATTTTGCGCAGAACGGTTTATTTTATCCGACTTTGCATAAGAATATAGGGAGAAATTGTAAAAGAGGTTGAAAAAATGGATACAAACACCGCTGTTTTGGATTATACGCTGCTTCGGCGCACCGTATATCGTCTTCGGGACGAATTTCCGTTTGCCGAATTTTCCGCTCTGTCCCGCAGTTGGAACAATCGGGCATTGTTTTCCCTGCGACTGGGCAACACCGATGACCCCGTTCTGCTTCTTGGCGGATTTGACGGATTGGATACCCTTTCACCGCAGGTGCTCTTGAGCTTTTTTGAAAAAATGTGCAAAAGCTATGTCGAAAACACCTCCCTTTCGGGCATTCGCATCCGTTCGATTTTGCAGACAAGAGGTGTTATGATTCTGCCGTGCGTCAACCCCGACGGCTTGGAAAGCAAGCAAAACACAAACGCACACGGTGTTAATCTTGCGGAAAATTACAAACCGCATTGGCATGAACGAAAACACCTTGTTCCGCTCTCCGATGACGCTCGGGAACCGCTCTTTGCCGGCAAGGTACCCGAGAGCGAGCCCGAAACAAGGGCAATTCTGCGTGCGTGCCGGCACCGTGCATTTCGGCATATCATGGTATTGAGAGAAGGCGACGATGCGCTGTGCGTATCATCCCCGAAATTGCCGGAACAGCGAGCGGAAATGATGCAGAAGGTGCTTTGTTCAACGAGCGGACTGCCCGCAGAACCGCCCTGCTTTTCCCCCGGACGGTATTGCGGAATTGCCGAACAGTTTTCGGAGGAATTTAACCGACCTGCCTTTTGCCTGTCTTTTTGCGGCACAAAAGAATCCGTGTACCGCCAATTAGAGGAAACACTTGTTTTGTCCTGCATCATGTGACCGTTCCGTACGGAATATTTCGAATTTGTGTTGTTAATTCACCCAAACGAATTTGCAAAAGTTCGTCATATTTAACAAAAATTTCAATATTTTGTGAAGCATCTTGAATTTTGGAAGACAAGCCATTATAATGTAATTGCTTATTGGTGAGGTTGCGCATCTCACTAATGGTGAATTTACGAAAGGAGCGAATCTCTATGCAAAAAATCCTTGCACTACTCTTGTCCTTTGTTATGTCCATTATGGGTCTTGCACCGGCTGTTCAACCGTCAGATGCATACACCCAGGCAGAGTGGTACGCACTCGTAGCAGATCAGTTCAACCTGACCTACAAGGCAGACGACAACCATAATTACGACATCGACGCAAACGATCCGAATTATGAAGTTGTTCAGGCCTGCTACGATTGGAACGTCCTCGTCGGTAAGTTTGAGGCTGACAAGGCTGTCACCAACTTCATTGTCGGTGAATCCCTTGCCGTTGCCGCCGGTCTTGTCGACGAAAATGCAACCGAGCAGAAAAAGCTCGATGTTGCAATCGACCTCGGTATTGTTACCATCAGCGTAAGCCTGTTCGGCAAGCTGAAGGAAACAACCATCGACAAGGCAACTGCAAACATCGCTCTCGGTGCTGCGGTTACAGCAAGACAGAACAAGCTCAACACGGTTAATCCCGGCGGCAATGTTGTTGCCAACCAGCAGGGTCAAATCGGTGCTTTGAGCGAAATGAGCGTTACGGCGGACGGTCTCGGCTTGATGTCCGAGGACGGCAATGTCATCAATCAGGACGACATCGGCTACCTCCACTATGAAGCAAACGTCAATCCGTTTGCCGAAACCGAAAAAGCAAATGTAACACTCAACGGTCAGTCTCTCCTTGAAAAAATCAAGGGCAGCTTCAGCGTCGGCCCCGTAAAGGTCAGCTTTGCCGTTAAGGATGACGGCTTTGATGTTTCCGTCGGCGGCGATATCAAGGGCGTTAACCTGACCAAAAAGTACGAAGTTCGCAACTTCGACATCACCACCAAGTTTGACGGTGACCTTGCAAAGAAACAGATTAACGAAGCTTACCTGCTCATGGATTACGATGTAACCGACAAGACCACTGTGTCCGGCTCTTATGCGGCATCTCTTGCCGAAAAGGCTGTCCGTGACATGGAAGAAGGCGAAGATGACCTCGATTTCTTCGCACGCATTAAGAACGGTCTTTCCACCGTCGGTTTGGAATCCGGTTCCGATTCCGTCATCCCGGTATTCACCATGGATGTCGCTATCCCGAACTGCCCTGCCATCACCATCGGCATCACCGCCAAGGTTGTTATCCACTTTGACGGTATGATTGAGCTTGTTCTTACCTCTTCCCAGCAGAAGGGTATTGAAATCATCAACAACAAGGTCAGAGTCATCAGCGAAGAAGAAGCAACCGGCTCCCAGCTCAACGCTCTTGCCCGTGTCGAAGCAACCCTTCAAATCGGCGCAAATGTTAAGCTTGTTCAGATTGTCGTGATTGATGTCGCTGTTGAAGTCGGTCTCGGCGTTAAGGTTACCGCAACGGTTACCAGCGGCGCTGACCAGTACACACTCGACATTCCCGTTGATTTCCTGATGGATCCCACCATTGTCTATCCGACCTTGGAAGGCATTCAGGCGGTCGGCAATGTCAAGGTCTACGGCATTGTTAAGATTTCCGTCGGTCTTGAGTCCCCGCTGTTGAAGGTTCTCAACCTCCACAAGACTTGGACGCTTGTCGGTGAAAGCAACGGCACATTCGTTGACAAAGATTTCACCATCTACGGCGGCGCAGCCGCATAATTTCAACGCATAAAAACGGGAGGCATCCTCATTTGCGGAGGATGCCTCTTTTTTGTTCATCTTTTTCACTCTTTATTCGCCGATGTAGGTTTTCACGATTTGAACCACATAAACACGGTGGTAGTCGTGGTTTTTGTATTCATTCTCGATGGTTTCGTCCAAAAATCCTGCCGGGTTCAAATCCTGAAATGCAATTTTTCGACAAATCAAATTCACCTTCGCCTGCTCTACACAGGGCACGCCGTCCAACTCAACGGTTGTGAAACCCGTTGCCGAAAACTTGTCGGTATCCCGACCGCAGTTTCTTCCGCAGAACATCATTTCTTTTTTGTGCTCGCCGCCGAAAAAGCTGACCGAAAGCCATTCACTTTTTTCCAACAGCTCATAGGTATACCGTTGCGGACGGATAAACAAAAACGCCACATCACGCCCCCATAATTCGCCCAAGCCGCCCCAGCTGACCGTCATGGTGTTTTTTCTGCCCTCTGCACAGGTCGTAACAAGTGCCCAATCGTCGCTGATAAGCTTGACCGCAGATGCGGAAATGTTTCGGATATCGGTTTGTTTGAATGCCATTGCAATCGCCTCCTCTATAATTTATATTTCGCTTTTCTGTTCTTTATTCAGAACCGTTTCATTGTAGCAGGCGATGCTGTCGGGATGAATGGCACACCCACGCTCAAGCAACTCCCGAATGCTGTAATTCAGCGTATAGAGCATGGTTTCCCCAATCCCCTTTTTCGCCAAGTCACGCACCACATCCACATCATCATATTCACGGTCCGCCGAAATAAAATCGGCAATGTAAATCACCTTTTCAAGCAGGGTCATGTTCGCCCTCGCTGTTGTGTGATAACGAACCGCCGTGAGAATTTCATCGTCCGTGATGTTCAGCTTTTCCTTCAGAAAAATCGGCGCACTCATGGCGTGCCACAGCTTCGGGTTTCGTTCCTCCGCCTGTGTCAATGTGATGCTTCCGATTGAAAACAAAGCAAAATGTTCCGCTTGGTCGGCTTCCTTGGTAATGTCGTGCAAAAGCCCTGCAAGGAACGCTTTTTCGACATCGGCGCCGTAGCGTTCAGCCAGCTCCACAGCCGATGTTGCCACGCAAAGCGAATGCCGATAGCGATAATCCGACAGCCTGCTTTGCAGGATTTCTTTATAGGTCCGAACCACGGTACAACCCTCTTTTCTCAATAAACGAACGCACCTCGGGCAACAGTAAACCGGCGGTGTCTTCTCCCTGCCGAATCCGCTGACGGATTTGTGTTGAGCTGACCTCAAACGGCGGCAAATCCGAGCGGAGAAACGGGTGCTTTTCAAAGATGGCGGGAATCTTATCCGCCGACAAATCCAATCCCTCATCCGCACGGGAGGTGACGCACACCGTGCACATTTGCAAAATATCCTCGCAACGAACCCATTGGTCAAAGGTCTGCATCATGTCCGAGCCAATCAGCAAAACCAACTCATCGTTCGGATATGCGGCTTTCAGCTGTGTCAAGGTATCGACCGTATAGCTTTTTCCGCCACGCCGAATTTCAAGGTCGCTGACCTCACACCAATTCGGAAACGCCAAGCGGCACATAGCCAAGCGGTCTTCACAGCTTGCTAAATCGTTCGACACCTTGTGCGGCGGCAAAAAGGTCGGAATGACAAGAAGCCTGTCGAGCTGAACCGTTTGACGGATATGCTCAACAAGCCTACCATGTCCGATATGAGGCGGATTAAAAGTGCCGCCGAAAACACCGATGCGTTTCATCGGTCATTATCCTTGCGGAATTTTCGCACAGGCTTCACTTTGTAGCCCATTTTGCGTGCCTGCTTCTTGGTGGCAGGGCGCTTTTTTTCCGGCTTTTTCTCGTTGTGAAGCTCTTCGCTGTAACGGTAAAGCACCATTACGCCGCCGATGACCTGCACAACATCGGCGCCCGTTGCCGCCGCCAATTTGTCTGCCGCTTCCCGGGTGGTTTCGGGGCAGGTTTCGGTCAACACCTTGAGCTTAATCAACTCTTTCGCACGCAGGGCATCGTCCGTTTGCGCAATCACCGCATCCGTCACGCCGCCCTTTCCCACTTGAAAAAGAGCATCCAAGCCATTAGCCTGTCCACGGAGCGCAGCTCGTTCCTTGCTTGTCATTTTTTGTTATTCCTTTCGGCAAGCTCCCGGGCAAGGGCACGAAGTGCATTGCCACGGTGGCTGATTTTATCCTTTTCTTCTGCCGACATCTCGGCAAAGCTCTTATCCCCGACCATAAACAACGGGTCGTAGCCAAAGCCACCCTCACCCTTCGGTTCATAGCCGATTTTCCCTTCACAGGCACCGCTGATGAGAATTTCTTTTCCGTCGGGATAGGTGCAGCTGACGGTGCAGACAAAGCGAGCAGTTCGCTTTTCATCGGGTACATTTTCGAGTTTTTTGAGCAAAAGCGCATTGTTCTTTTCATCGTTTCCGTGCTCGCCGGCAAAGCGAGCCGAATAGACACCCGGCGCGCCGCCCAAGGCATCCACCTGCAAGCCCGAATCATCTGCAATGCAGGGCATTCCGCTTTCTTTGCAGCCGCTGCGACTTTTCAGCTGTGCATTCTGCGCAAAGGTACTGCCCGTTTCCTCAACATCCGTCAAACGAATGTTGAGCTGATCGGCTGTAAATACATTCAGCCCGAGCGGCTCCAAAATGCGAGCAAGCTCGTTCCGTTTTTTCATGTTATGTGTAGCAATAATATAATCCATGATTATCCTTCGGTTTCTTCCGTTTTTTCTTCATTTTCCGCCGGTTCGTCCTCTTCCAAGGTCACATCGAACAATCCTTCGGCAAACGCCGCAGGGCTGAACGGCTGAAGGTCGTCCATTCCCTCACCGACACCGACAAACTTAACCGGAACATTCAAATCATGCTTAATGGCAAGCACAACACCGCCGCGAGCCGTTCCGTCAAGCTTGGTCAACACGATGCCTGTAATTTCGGCAACATTCTTGAACTCTCTTGCTTGATTCACGGCATTTTGACCGGTGGTTGCATCCAGCACCAGCAAGCTCTCACGGTCGGAATAGGGCAGCTCACGGTCAATGACACGGTAAATCTTGGCAAGCTCATCCATTAAATTTTTCTTGTTGTGCAGGCGACCTGCCGTATCAATAATAATCAAATCCGCATTGCGGGCTTTGCCGGCATTGATGGTGTCAAACACGACAGCCGCCGGGTCAGCACCCTCTTTATGCTTGATGATTTCCACACCGGCACGGTCCGCCCAGATTTCAAGCTGGTCAATTGCCGCCGCACGGAAGGTATCCGCCGCACCGAGAATGACCTTTTTGCCCTGGTCCTTGAACATCGCCGCCATTTTGCCGATGGTGGTCGTCTTGCCGACACCGTTGACACCGATGACCAAAATGACGGACGGAATGGTAATCATATCCAACTGCTCGCCGCCGTCCAACAATTCCGCCACGATTTCTTTGATGGCTTTGCGCACCTGCTCACCGTTGCGCAAATTATCCTTGGCAACTTTGGCACGCAAACGGTCGATAATTTCGGTTGCGGTCGGCACGCCGACATCGCCCATGACCAAAATTTCTTCCAAATCATCAAACAAATCATCGGTGATTTCGTTGACGCCGTAAAGAATGTTATCAATCGCACCTGCCATCGAGATGCGGGTTTTTTGAAGCCCCTTGCTTAACTTATGAAAAATGCCCACGGTTTTTCCTCCGTACGGTTAATTACTTGTTTTCTGCAGAAATCACGCCGATTCCCAAATCGGTCAACTGAATATCGTCAACCGGTGCCGGGCACTCGGTCATCGGCTCGGTTGCGTTCTGCACCTTCGGGAACGCAATAACATCACGCAGGCTCTCACAGCCAAGCATCTGCATAATCAAGCGGTCAAGCCCGAGACCCATGCCGCCGTGAGGCGGAGCGCCAAAGCGGAATGCATCGAGCAAATAGCCGAATTTCTCGTGTGCCTGCTCATCGGTAAGACCGAGCAGCTCGAAAATTTTCGCCTGAAGCTCGGGGTTGGTGATACGAATAGAACCCGAGGAAAGCTCAATGCCGTTGAGCACAAGGTCGTAAGCCTTGGCACGCACATTGGCTTTGTCACTTTCCAGATAGGGAATACATTCATCCAACGGAGCGGTGAAGGGATGGTGCATGGCAACAAACTGACCAAGCTCTTCGTCCCAATCAAAGAACGGGAACTCCACAATCCACAGGAAGTTGTATTTGTTTTTTGGAATAATATCCAATTTTCTGGCAACCTCGCCACGAAGCAAGCCCAAAGTCGAAAGAACCAAAGAGTTCTTCTTATCGGCAATGATGAGAACCACATCGCCCTTTTCGGCACCTGCTTTTGCAAGAATTGCCTGCATTTCGTCCTCGGTCATAAACTTGGCAAACGAGGAAGCCATTGTGCCGTCCTCATTCATGCGAATCCAAGCAAGACCCTTGGCGCCGCTGCCCTTGACAAATTCGGTAAGCTTGTCGATTTCCTTGCGGGTAAGGGTTGAAACGGCGCCCTTTGCCGTAATGCCACGGACACTGCCACCCTCGGCGACGGCGCCGGAGAACACGCTGAAGCCGCAATCCTTCACTTCATCGGTCAGGTTGTACAATTCCATTGCATAACGGGTATCGGGCTTGTCGGAGCCGTAACGCTCCATCGCCTCTTGATAAGTCAAGCGCATAATCGGTGTCGGAACATCAACATCGAGCACCTCTTTGAACAAGCGCTTAATATAACCCTCGCCCATGGCGAGAACATCGTCCATCTCCACAAAGGACATTTCCAAGTCAATCTGCGTGAATTCGGGCTGACGGTCCGCTCTCAAATCTTCATCACGGAAGCAGCGGGCAATCTGCATATAGCGGTCAAAGCCTGCCACCATGGAGAGCTGTTTGTAAAGCTGGGGCGACTGCGGAAGCGCATAAAAGCTGCCCTTATGCACACGGCTGGGAACGATATAGTCACGGGCACCCTCGGGCGTGGAACGAATGAGAATCGGAGTTTCGATTTCCACAAAGCCGTTTTCATCGAAATAGTCACGGGTGACCTTGGCAATCTTGTGACGCAAAAGAATGTTCGACTGCAGGTCAGGTCTGCGCAAGTCAAGATAACGATATTTCATCCTGAGATCGTCACCGCCATCCGTATTCTCTTCGATGGTAAAGGGAGGTGTTTCCGATTTGTTCAGGACTTTGAGACTGTTGACGATAATCTCTATGTCACCGGTAGGAATCTTACTGTTCTTGCTATACCTTTCGGCGACCGTACCTTTTGCCTGGATTACAAATTCGCGGCCAAGTGCATTGGCTTCGGCAAATAGTTCAGAAGCGTCCTGTTCGTTGAATACCAACTGGGTGATGCCATATCTGTCCCGGAGTTCAACAAATGTCATTCCACCCATTTTACGCAGGCGGTGTACCCAACCTGCCAACGTAACCTCAATACCTACATCTGCTATGCGCAGTTCTCCACAAGTTTTCGACCTATACATTATCAAATAAAAAATGTGCGGCAAATTCCTGGAACATTCTCACTGGATATTGCCACACTGTTAATCAATTGTCGGGGTGAAAGGATTCGAACCTTCGACCCCCTGCTCCCAAAGCAGGTGCGCTAGCCAACTGCGCCACACCCCG
>DNXM01000114.1 GCA_003505905.1 Oscillospiraceae bacterium | reverse complement strand
CGATAAGCCCGAACCGCAAACCGCCCCCGAGGGCTTTCGGGAAACGGGCTACTACTACCAACGGCTCGACGAAACCGAGCAAGCCGTTTACGCCGCCGTTGTGAGCGAAATCGAAGCCTTTCCCGACGAAATCGAATGCACGGCGCTCACCGAAAATCAGCTGGCTCATGTGGTCAACTCCGTTTCACGGGATCATCCGATTTTGTTCATGTACGATTCGTTTGTACTGCAATCAAGCGGAAAACACCACGCTATTGTGCCGCATTACATCTGCACACAAAGCGAATATGAGTCGCTGCGTACCCAAGTGGAAACCGAAATTCAAAAAGCGATTGCACAAGTGCCTGTGGAAAGCATCTATGAAAAGGAGCTGTTCCTGCACGACTATTTGGTAACAAACTGTCAATATGATGCAAGCGAATCCCCCGATTCGGACAGCACGAATCCTGTCGGTTTTTTCATTCGCCGCACCGCCATTTGTTCGGGCTACGCCAAGGCTTATAAAATGCTGCTCGATGCCGTCGGCTTGGAAAACGTGCTGTTGACCGGCAGAACCCGAGAAGAAAACGGCAAAACCACTGACCATATGTGGAACGCCGTTCAAATTGACGAAAAATGGTATCATGTTGACCCGACTTGGGATGACCCGATAACCGACACCGGCGAACCGGTTTGCTCCCACAGCTATTTTAACGCAACCGATGCCATGCTGAGCCGAACACACAGCGGCTATGATTTTGCCTACCCATGTGAGGACGAATCGCTTTATTATTACCGGGTGAACAATGCCTACTTGACCGATGAAACCGAAGACACCGTGCAATTTGTTGCCGATTTGATTGTGGTTGCCGCTCAAAGCGGACAAGACCGCATTGAATTTCGGTGTGCAAGTGACAAGCTTTGTCAGTCTGCGGTTCATCTGCTCATCGACAACCAAAAAATCTACCGTTCGCTCACCTTGGCGAACTTATCACTGAATAACAGGCTGACCACCGATTCTGTTTTCTATTCGGTGGATGATTTTGACAATCGGATTACCGTCACGTTTTCCGAAAAGAAAGGATAACCATGGATAAGGAACGCATTGAAAAAGCCGTGCGTGAACTGTTGCTCGCCATCGGTGAAGACCCCGACCGTGAAGGCTTGGTGGAAACACCGGCAAGAGTGGCACGAATGTACGAAGAAATTTTTGCCGGCATGGAAGACGACCCGAAAAAATATTTGAAGGTGTTCAACGAGGACAACAACGATGAAATGGTTGTTGTTCGGGATATTCCGATTTACTCGGTTTGCGAGCATCATTTAATACCGTTTTTCGGCAAGGCACACATCGCCTATATTCCCGGCAACGGCAAGGTTATCGGGCTGTCAAAGCTTGCCCGCATTGTCAACTGCTTTGCCAAAAAGCCCCAGCTGCAAGAGCGTTTGACTGCGCAGGTTGCCGACTTTTTGGAAGAAAATTTACAGCCCAAGGGCTTGGCGGTTGTGATTGAAGCCGAGCACCTTTGCATGACCATGCGCGGCGCAAGAGCCTCGGGCGCACAGACCCGTACCTCCGCTTTGCGTGGCTGTATGAAAAGTGATGCACGAACCCGAGCCGAAACCATGACCTTACTTGCAGGAAAATAATATGACCTTCAAAACAAAACGATATACCATGCCCCTTGGGCAAAAGACTTATATCATGGGCATAATGAACCTCACGCCCGATTCTTTTTTTGCCGAGAGTCGCACAAGCGCCGAGGATGCCGTCGCACGAGCCGTTGCCATGGTGCAAAACGGCGTTGATGTGCTTGATTTGGGCGCACAATCCACTGCGCCGAAAAGTGTCCCCATCACCGCCGAAGAGGAGGCGGAGCGCTTAATCGAGCCGCTTCGTGCCATTCGGCAGGCGGTCGATGTTCCGTTGAGCGTGGACACCTACTTCCCCGAGGTTGCTCGACTTGCCGCCGAAAACGGTGCGGACATTCTCAACGATGTCAGCGGCTTGGCAAGCCCTGCGTTTGCCGAAATTGCCGCCGAAACAGGCTGTGGCTGGATTATCATGCACACAGGCGAAAAAAAGAGCAGTGAAACCGCCGATTATTCCGACGGCGTTATCTGCGACATTAACCGTTTTTTCGGACAAGCCCTTTCGCAAGCCGAATCGGTCGGACTGGAAAAGAACCGGCTGTGCTTTGACCCGGGTATCGGCTTTGGCAAAAGCCGAGAAAACGACCTTGAAATTCTTCGCCGTTTTTCCGAGCTGAACGGTTTCGGCTGTGCCATGCTCGCCGCTTTATCCCGCAAGCGAGTGACTGCACTTTGCGAAGATAGCTTTCTCGGCACGCTCGTTGCCGACACTGCCTGCATCCGAGGCGGTGCGGATATCTTGCGGGTACACGATGTGCCGCAGGCAAAGCGCAGTGCCGTTATGGCAGACAGTTTTTTCAGAAATCGGGGTTAATTTATGGATAAAATAATAATAAAAGGGCTGAAGGTCTTTGCCTACCACGGCGTAAACGAAGAAGAAACACAATTCGGGCAAAACTTTTTGCTGGACATTGAAGCGCAAGCTGACCTGTCGCAGGCAGGCAAAACAGACAATCTCAATGACACCGTGAGCTACGCACAGATGATGAAAACAGTTCGCCGTGTGATGACGGAAGAAAACAATCAGCTGCTTGAACGGGCGGCTCAGCGGACAGCCGATGCACTTCTTCGGGAATTCGACCGTTTGGAATCGGTCAAAATTCGGCTGATGAAGCCCGAAGCTCCGATGAAAGCGGAGCTTGCCTATACCGCAGTTGAAATGGAAAGGAAACGAGAAAACAGATGAACACAGCAATTATCGGCTTGGGAACCAACATGGGCGACCGACTGAAAAACCTCAACGACGCCATTCATGCGCTCTCCCTTTTGCCGAGAACCAAAGTGACCCAAGCATCCAAGGTCTATCAGACCAAGCCCATCGGCTATGCGGAGCAGGACGATTTTTATAATGCCGTTTTGCTCGTTGAAACCGAGCTTTCCCCGCAGGCACTTTTGGGCGCCTGCCTTGGCATTGAAGCCGGCATGGGACGCATTCGCCGTATCCCCAACGGTCCCCGCATTCTTGACCTTGACCTGCTGTTGTACGAAAATTGCCATTCCGACAGCTTTGAATTAACACTTCCTCACCCGAGAATCAAGGAGCGTGCCTTTGTCATGCGCCCGATGCTTGATTTGTTCCCCGACGGTCGTGCGCCCGGCTTCTACTTTTTGCTTCACCTTAAGGAGCTCGGCACGGACGGTGTGGAAGAAACCGATGAAATTCTGCGCCTGCCCTAATTGTAAAGGAGATGTAAATCCATCCCGTTTTTTTAACAACATTATCGAGTATTATGTCGATTATCACGGTCAACTTAACAAAAACGAGAAAATAAATCATAAATTTTCAGTTTTTTTCAAAAAATGTTTGACTAAATTGTGAACATTTGATATACTACCCATGATAACATTCTCATTACGATAAAGATAAGGAGATTATTCAGATGAAAAAGAATCTTATCATCTACATTGTTGCCGGTGCCGTTGTTTTGGCAGGTTTGGTTACCGGCGGCGTTATCGTCGGCAAAAAGGTCCTCAGCAAAACGAATGATGAAACGGAAACCACCGCCTATGTTTACGAAGACAACGGCGAAGTGGATTACACCGTAGCCGAGGAACCCGTCAGTGAAGAGCTGATTACCGATGAAGACGGCAATCTGCTTGAGCTTGTGACCGACAGTGAAGGCAACACCCTGCAAGCGGTTGTTGAAACCGATGTCAACGGCGAAGTCGTCACCAAGGCAAGCGGTGAGGTCGTCACCAAAAAGCCGGCTTCCACCACAAAGAAATCCACTGCTGTTACCACCACCAAAAAGGCTTCCGAAACCAAGGGCAGCCAAAAGGCGGACAGCAATGCCACCATCGTTTATAACGATGACGGTACGGCAAGCATCGTTAAGTCCGACGGCAGCGTTGCCTTGAACTACTCCTACTCCGAAGCAGGCAACTACTTCTACACGGATGATAACCCCTGGCAGAGAAGTCTCGGCTTCAACCGTTTGTACGACATGGGTGCCGCATTCACCTGTATGTATTACGACACCGTTCGTATCTACTATTCCTACGGCAACTACGATTGGCTTGTCCAGATGTGGAAAGGTCAGTACGGCTTAATCTTCATCGGCTCCGAAATCGGTTTGTACTACAAAGAAAAGACCAAGAGCACCGCTCACTATGACTGCGCAACGGAAGCTATGGAAATTCCGATGCAGATGACCCTTTACCGTGACGGTAAGGAGCTGTTCACCCGTCCCTATGCGCCGCACTGGTGGATTACCGCTTTTGTGCCCGGCAAGCTGAAGAAATTCTCCGACCGTTCCGAATTGACCATGGTTGCCAAGATGACCTTCAAAACCGAGGGCGAGCGTATTGCATTCTGCAACGCTTTGGCAAAGTGCAAGGATATTGACGGAAATCAGTTCAAGCAGGTTTCCTCCATCTCCAAGAGCAACCCCGAAACCTTTAAGGTGAACGGTAACACGGTTGACTTCGTCTGGCGCTACTTCGATGCTGACCGCAAGACCAGCACGAAAACCACCACCTCCAAGGAAACGACAACGAAGGAAGTAACAACAAAGGATGTTACGCCGACCACGGAAGCTCCGACCACCGCAGCACCTACGGAAGCTCCGACCGAGACTCCGATTTTTGATTAAAGAAAATGAGCAGTGCCGACAAGCACTGCTCTTCTTTTATTCCGCCACAGTTGTGTCTTCAATGATTCCGTTGCTTGCATCGGGCAGCATATCCTCGGCGTCCTCGGAAAGGTCATCAATGCCCGATTCAATGTCATCCTTAATGGTGGTCAGTGCATCTTTGACGGTTGTTGCCATATCATCCATCTTTTCTTTACCGCAAGCGGTAAACAATGCGGAAAGGCAAACCAAGCCCAAAGCGATTACGGCAATTCTTGCTTTCATATCTGTTCCTCCTCTTTATAAATCGTCTGCGTCCTGCTCGGGCGATAAATCATCGGCGTCGTACGGTGTACCTCGGTAAGACCCGAGCACATCCATGGGGTCAATCTCCTCGCCCGTTTCCCAAAGCTTCAGCATACTTTCGATTTTTCGGCTGTTGCGCACGCCTTTGGTGCGCTTGTCACCCTTGTCGAATGTCATGGTTTTCTCCTTTCACTTAAGCAAAAAGGTAACCGCCGCCGTAACAGCGGCACCGATAGCCGCCGAAGCCGAAAGCCAAAGCACCCTCACCAGCCGTGAACGGTACACCTTTGTTGCCGGCGGCTTTCCACCCGATTCGGCAATTGCATTTGCCCGCTCCCGCAATCTGCCTTCGCTGATGTTGGCACATTCCGGTTTGACGAAGAACATCACTTTTTCAAAATATTCTCCGCCTGTTTCGTTGATTTCAATGACCTGTCTGTTAATTCCTTTTATCATCATTCCGTTCCTTTCCCGTGCGTAGCATTGCTCAAACGCAACCATATTGTGTCCGCTGAAAATTCAAATATTCTCATTCTGTGAACAAAAAGTTTTTAACATTTACCATTTGTATAGTGGAAAACATTTGTCTATGTGAAAAACCGTGTGGAAAATGTGAGTAACTCCCTAATATTTGCCTGTTTTGCGTGATTTTTCTTGTGAAAAGGCATTTCCTTGCCACACCGACAATCTACAATTTGTAATAAAATAAAGTCGAAAGAAACAAAAACCGCTAAAAAAGGAGTTTTTTTATGCCGAATTTCCAAGCTCTTCCAAAATCCGACAGCACGTTTTCGTTGGACAAGCTTGTTAAAGAAAAGGACGCCTTGCTGTTGAAAAACTGCTCGCACTTCGACCCTGCGCTCAGCTGTGACTGCGGGCAGGCATTTCGCTGGAGGTGTGACGAAAACGGTCGTTGGCACGGCATCGCAAGCGGTCACCGGCTGTCGTTTCAGCTCACGGATAACGGCGATGTGCGATTTTATGACACAACCGAAGAGGAGTTTTGTGCCTTTTGGGTTGCGTATTTTGATTTGAACCGTGATTACGAAACGGTGTGCAGCCGTTTGAAAAGCGACAAAGCACTGTCCGATGCCATCTTATTTTGCCCCGGAATTCATATTTTACGGCAAGACCCGTGGGAGGCGCTCTGCTCATTTATTTTGTCACAAAACAACAACATTCCCCGCATTAAAGGGATTATCGAACGCCTGTGTGAGCACTTCGGTGAAAAACTTGCGCCCTCGTGCTTTTCATTTCCCTCCGCCGAACGAATCGCTTCGTTGAGTGTAACAGAGCTGTCTGTCCTGCGGGCAGGCTTTCGTGCCAAATATGTGCTTGATGCTGCCCGAAAAGTGACGAACGGCACGGTTGATTTTTTGAAAATCGAACGTTCCGACCTTGAAACGGGTCGTGAAGAATTGAAAAAGATTATCGGTGTCGGCGCAAAGGTTGCCGAATGCGTTTTGCTCTACGGCTTCGGCAAAATGCAGGCGTTCCCCGTGGATGTTTGGGTCAGGCGCATCATGGCAGAGCTTTATCCCAACGGCTTGCCGGCGTGCGTTCGGGGAAATGAGGGCATTGCGCAGCAATATCTGTTCCATTGGAAACGAAATTTTCAATGCAAGGATTAAAAATGTGTTAATTTCAACCAATATCGTTGACATAACTAAACGGAAAGAATATAATTGATTTAATATAGGTCATTTTCACAAAAGAAAATGGCTCAAGTACCGAAAGGAGGGTTTCGGCACCAAGCGCCGAAACGCAAGCAACCTATGGACGAGAGATATGCCATCACCAATTACAACGATGCTGCCGCTGTCACCAAGCAGCTGGATGAGCTGATTAAAAAGCCGATTTACAGCATCAACAAGGAATCCCTGAAAAAGTATGAGGAAGAATACTACGCCAAAAAGTGCACCAAGTCCAAAGCGATGATTGACGAAGCTCGTTCCATCATCCCGGGCGGCGTTCAGCACAACCTTGCTTTTAACTATCCGTTCCCGTTGGTGTTCACCAAGGCGGACGGCTGCAAGCTGTACGACATTGACGGCAACGAATATTTTGACTTTTTGCAGGCAGGCGGTCCCACCGTTTTGGGCAGCAATCCGCCCGCAATCCGTGAAAAGGTGATTGAGCTGTTGAACAACTGCGGTCCTTCCACGGGTTTGTTTCACGAATATGAATACAAGCTTGCCAAGAAGATTTCCGACAATATCCCGACGGTCGAAATGTTCCGTATGCTCGGTTCGGGCA
>DNXM01000192.1:6507-6814 GCA_003505905.1 Oscillospiraceae bacterium | reverse complement strand
GGTGAGCAGACAACGCCGTCAAGTCCTGCGAGCATTGCATTTCGGGCATAGTGGCTGACAACGTCCTCAATCCTCTCATGGATGAGCAGGTCACGCTCCATGCTCTCCTGATCGGTGGAGGTGAGCTGTGTCACTGCGATAAGGAGCGGTCTTGTGCCGTCGGGACGGGTGAGTCCCTCAAGTGCGGCCTCCATCATGGGGATTGTTCCGCTTGCGTGGAGATTGCATATATCCACGTCGAGATTTGACAGCATGTTCATGGCCTTTTTCACTGTGTTGGGGATATCGTGGAGCTTGAGGTCAAGGA
>DNXM01000192.1:0-6437 GCA_003505905.1 Oscillospiraceae bacterium | reverse complement strand
TCCATGCCGATTTTTACGAAAGGCTTTTTGCCCGTAAATTTGTCAAGAAAATCATAGGTCTGCTGTGCCGATGAAAAATCACAGGCGATGATAACGTCCTTACCCATTTTTAACTCCTCCGATTATATCTCTCAGATTATTTATGCCGTATCTGTCCATAACTGTCGGCAGATTGATGATGATGTCACGGCAGACGTAGGGGTCAACAAGATTAGCGGCGCCCACCTCAACTGCCGTTGCACCGGCAAGCATCATCTCAATAACGTCCTCCGCCTTTGATACACCGCCAACGCCGATAACGGGGATTTTTACGGCTTTTGCCACCTGATATACCATTCTCAGCGCAACGGGGAAGATGGCAGGGCCGGAAAATCCGCCCATGGTGTTTGCAATAACGGGCTTTCTCGTTTTAAGGTCTATGCGCATACCTAAAATCGTGTTGATAAGGCTTATTCCGTCTGCACCGGCGTCCTCGCAGGCCTTTGCTATGGGGACGATATCAGTAACGTTGGGCGTAAGCTTTATGATAATCGGCTTTGTTGTCACTTCTTTGACGGCTCTTACTACCTCTGCGGCGCAATCGGGGTCTGTGCCGAAGCTCATTCCGCCGCCGTGGACGTTGGGACAGCTTATATTCACCTCAAGCCAGCCCACCATATCGATATCGTTTAATTTTGCGCAGGTGTATGAGTAATCGTCCACGGAAAAGCCGCTGACGTTTGCCATTACCTTTTTGCCGAAGCATTTTGAAAGCTTAGGAAGCTCCTCGGAGATGACCCTATCCACGCCGGGATTTTGAAGTCCCACGGCGTTTATCATACCGGCGGTGCAGTCTGCAATTCTGGGGGTGGGATTTCCAAAGCGGGGGAGCCTCGTTGTGCCCTTGAAGGAGAACGTGCCCAGGCAGTTTATGTCGTAAAGCTCGGCAAACTCATAGCCGTAGCCGAAGGTGCCGCTCGCGGGGATGACAGGATTCTCAAGCCCGATGCCGCAGAGCGTGACATTCAGTCGTCCCACAGGATCTCCTCCTTTCGCATCACGGGCCCGTCCTTGCAGATGCGCTTCGTGCCCGCGAGGGTCTTGCAGCTGCAGCCCATGCACGCACCGAAGCCGCAGCCCATGCGTTCTTCAAAGCTGTATTGCCCTTTGGAGGTAACGGCTTTGGCAAGGGCACGGAACATGGGCATGGGTCCGCAGGTGTAGAAGAATGAGTAGTTCACTTCACGCAGAGCATCGGTGACAAAGCCCTTTTGCCCGTAGGAGCCGTCCGCCGTTGTGACAAAGACCCTTGCGCCCAAGGCACGGAATTCGTCTTCATAGAACACATCGTCTTTGCTGTTAAAGCCGAGGATGACGGACACCTGTTTGCCTTGCTCGATGAGCTTTTTACACAGATAGTACATGGGCGGAACGCCGACACCGCCGCCGATTAAAACGGGGGAGTCACCGCTTTTGTTTACATCAAAGCCGTTGCCCAAGCCGACCAAAGTGTCGATTTTTGTGCCGGGGAGGAAGCCCGACATTTTCGCCGTACCTTCGCCGACAACCTTATAGATGAGGGTCAATTCATCGCCTGCCACATCGCACACTGAAATCGGACGGCGCAGAAAACAGCCGTCAAGCTTCAAATTCACAAACTGTCCCGGTTGTGTGACGGCACTGACATCGCCCTGCAAAACCATGCGGTAGACATCCTTTGCCAACGGCTCGTTCGTCTTTACAATTAAATCGGTTTGCTTCATGTTGCCTCCCTTATGCATCAATGGTGGATACACACAGGGTGGTTTCGTCCAAAACATCGAGCAAAACGCTCACGGTATCAAGTGCCGTAAACATGGTAATGTTGTTTTCCGTTGCCACGGTGCGGATTTTGTAGCCGTCAGAATTCTGACCGGCGGAGGCAACATCGGAGGTGTTGATGACATAAGCAATGTGACCCTTGCGCAGTGCGTCAATGATTTCGTCACTGCCCTCGCTGACCTTTTTCAAGCCCTTGGTGCGAATGCCGTGCGCTTTAAGGAATTCGGCGGTGCCGCAGGTGGCTTCGATGTTGAAGCCGAGGTTGTAGAAACGGCGCACCAATTCAAGAGCCGCTTCCTTATCTTTATCGGCAACCGTGACAAACACAGTGCCGTAGTTTTGCAATCTCATGCCGGAAGCCTGTAAGGCTTTGTAAAGCGCACGGTTGAGCTTGTCATCGTAACCGATGGCTTCGCCCGTGGATTTCATTTCGGGGGAAAGATAGGCATCCAAGCCTTTGATTTTGTTGAAGGAGAACACAGGCACCTTGACATAACGGCGCTTGCTCTCTTCGGGATAAATATCGAAGAAGCCCAGCTCCTTGAGCGATTTGCCGAGAATGACCTCGGTGGCAATATCTGCCAAAGAGTAGCCCGTTGCCTTGGAAAGGAACGGCACGGTACGGGAGGAACGGGGATTGACCTCGATGATATAGACATTGTCTTGCTTGTCGACAATGAACTGAATGTTGTAAAGACCGACAATGCCGATTCCGATTCCGAGCTTCTTGGCGTACTGCAAAATGATGCCCTTGACCTTATCGCTGATGCTGAAGGACGGATAGACGCTGATGGAGTCGCCCGAGTGAATGCCCGTGCGCTCAACAAGCTCCATGATGCCGGGCACGAACACATCTCTGCCGTCGCAGATGGCGTCGATTTCAACCTCTTTGCCCTCAATGTATTTATCCACCAAAACGGGCTTGTCTTTGTCGACTTCAACGGCTGTTTTCAAGTAGTGCTTGAGCTGGTCTTCGTTGGCAACAATCTGCATGGCACGACCGCCGAGAACGAAGGACGGACGAACCAAAACGGGGTAGCCGATTTCGTTTGCGGCGGCAACACCGTCTGCAATGTTGGTCACCGCCTTGCCCTTTGGCTGGGGAATATCCAATTCGATGAGCAGCTTTTCAAACAGGTCACGGTTTTCCGCACGGTCAATGGCGGCGCAGTCCGTGCCGATGATTTTGACCCCACGGTCATCCAACGGCTGAGCCAGATTGATAGCGGTCTGACCGCCGAGGGAAGCCACAACGCCCTCGGGTTTTTCCGATTCGATGATGTTCATCACATCTTCGGGTGTCAGCGGCTCAAAGTAGAGCTTGTCGGCGGTGGTATAATCGGTGGAAACGGTCTCCGGGTTATTGTTAATGATGACCGACTCAAAGCCCGCCTGACGGATGGTATCTACCGCATGAACGGTGGAATAGTCAAACTCAACGCCTTGACCGATACGAATCGGACCGGCACCGAGGACGATGATTTTTTTGTTGTTTGTCATGACGGATTTGTTTTCGCCGGCATAAGAGGAATAGAAGTAGGGGATGTATGCGCCCGTGTGAAGCGTGTCCGCCATGCGGTAAACGGGCATGATGCCGTTATCCTTGCGCAGAGCGAAAATCTCAACCTCTTTTTTGTTCCATGATTTGGAAATGAAGGAGTCGGAGAAGCCGAGCTTTTTGGCTTCACGCAAAACCTCGATGTCGCCGACATTTTCTTTCAGCGTTTTTTCGTATTTGACGATACGCTCGATTGCTTCGAGGAAATACGGCGTAATCATGGTCAACTCGTAAAGCTCATCCACCGAAACGCCCAAGCGCATCAATTCGGCAACGGCAAAAATCAAGTCGTCCCTGAAATCCTTGATGTAGTCAAACAGAGCTTCCTTGCTCATGCCGTCAAACTTCGGCAGATAGAAGTGGTCGGCGCCGATTTCCAGGGAGCGGACGGATTTGAGCATACATTCTTCCAGCGTGGAGCCGATGCCCATGACTTCGCCCGTTGCTTTCATCTGCGTGCCGAGCTTGTTGGAGGCGGCGGAGAATTTATCGAATGGGAAACGGGGGAACTTGGCAACCACATAGTCCAATTCGGGTGCCTTCGCCGCCGTTGTGTTGGCAATGGCGATTTCATCCAGCGTCATGCCCACGGCAATTTTTGCCGTAACCTTTGCAATCGGGTAACCGCTTGCCTTGGAAGCCAAGGCGGAGGAGCGGGAAACACGGGGATTGACCTCAATGAGGTAGTAGGTGCTCGACTTCGGGTCAAGCGCAAACTGAACATTGCATCCGCCGTTGATTTTCAGCGCACGAATCAAGCGAACGGCGCTGTCGTTGAGCATTTTGAAATCGTGGTCGTTGAGCGTCATAATCGGGGCAACCACGATGGAGTCGCCTGTGTGAACGCCGACGGGGTCAACATTTTCCATGCCGCAGATGGTGATGACATTGTCTTCGGCATCCCGCATCATTTCAAATTCGATTTCCTTGTAACCCTTAACGCTCTTTTCAATCAAAACTTGGTGAACGGGGGAGAGCTTGAATGCATTCACGGCAATTTCACGCAGCTCCTCTTCGTTGTCGGCAAAGCCGCCGCCCGTGCCGCCCAAGGTGAAGGCAGGGCGCAGAACAACGGGATAGCCGATTTTTTCCGCCGCCTTGACGGCTTCTTCCTCGCTGTAGGTGATTTCGGAGGGAATGGTCGGCTCGCCGATGGATTCGCAAAGCTCCTTGAAGCATTCACGGTCTTCGGCAAGCTCGATGCTCTCGCTCGATGTGCCGAGCAGCTCGACCTGGCATTCTTCCAAAATACCTTTCTTTTTTAACTGCATGGCAAGGTTCAAGCCCGTTTGACCGCCGATGCCGGGAATGATGGCGTTCGGACGCTCATAGCGCAGAATTTTTGCAATATATTCCAGCGTCAGCGGTTCCATATAAACCTTGTCGGCGATGGTGGTGTCGGTCATAATCGTGGCAGGGTTGGAGTTGCACAGAATCACCTCGAAGCCCTCTTCCTTTAATGCAAGGCACGCCTGTGTGCCGGCATAGTCGAATTCCGCCGCCTGACCGATGACAATAGGACCGGAACCGATAATCATAATCTTCTTCAAATCTTTTCTCTTCGCCATTTTCATTTCCTCCTGCTATATGATAGCTTTGTTTTGATAAACGATTTTGTTGTTGCAAACCGTCAGCAGACACTTGCCTTTTACCTGCCAGCCGTCGAACGGTGTTGCACGCCCCTGCGAATAAAATTCGTCGGGATTGATGCGGTAAGGTGTCGCCGTTTCAAAAACGGTGAAATCACCTTGTGTATGCAAGCCGAAGCGTTCCTTCGGACGCTCGGACATGAGCGAAACCAATTGTTCGAGGGGGATAATCCCCCGACCGACCAAGTGGGTGTAGAGCAGCGGAAACGCACATTCCATGCCGACAATGCCCATGGCACTTTTTTCCAAGCCTTTTGCTTTTTCTTCGGCAGAGTGCGGTGCATGGTCGGTGGCAATTATGTCAATCGTGCCATCTTGAAGTCCTTTTATCAGAGCTTTGCGGTCTTCCTGGCTTCGCAAGGGCGGATTCATCTTGAACCGTCCGTCCTCCTGTAAATCGTTTTCGTCCAACAGCAAATAGTGCGGTGCGGTTTCGCACGTGACCCGAACGCCCCGGGCTTTGGCTTGCCGAATCAGCGCTACGCTCTCTTTTGTTGAAATGTGGCAAACATGGTAGTCACAGCCGATTTCTTCGGCTAAACGCAAATCACGGGCAATCGGCAGATATTCGCTTTCGCTGCAAATGCCTCGGTGACCGTGCTTTTCGGCATAGCTTCCTTGGTGAATGTATCCGTTTTCAAGCAAATCGTTTTGCTCGCAGTGCGCCGCCAAAATTTTGCCGAGTGCTTTGCATTTTTGCATCGCTTCCCGCATTCTTTCTTCGCTTTGCACGCCCCGACCGTCATCGGAAAAACCGCAGACATTTTTCGCCATGGCTTCCATATCCGACAGCGTTTCGCCTTTTTCGCCGACGGTAACGGCGCCGTAGGGGAACACACGCACAAGCGCATCGGATGCAATCAAATCAAGCTGTTGCTTCAAATGCTCGGCGGAATCGGGAACGGGGTTGAGGTTGGGCATGGAGCACACCGCCGTATAGCCGCCGTGTGCCGCCGCCGCCGTGCCGCTCGAAATCCGCTCCTTATAAGAAAAACCCGGCTCACGCAAATGCACATGAACATCTGCCAAGCCGGGAAGAACGATGCAATTTTCAACAACCGTATAATCACACAAAGAAGAAAGCTCGGAATCGTTCAAGAACGAAAGTGCTCCGTTGTTTACAACAGCGTTGCACACAACAAAGGCTTTGTTTTTATATACCGATGCGTTTTTGAACAGAACTTTCATTTTCACACCTCAACAAACAAAAAAGACCTTGACGGGAAAAGTCAAGATCGCACAAAAAAACGCCGCCCCGACCGAGCGGTCGGACAGAGCATAACCTATTCTTTTGGCTGATCTTGTCGGCATCCCGTACCGACTTAAAAATCTTGGGTGTATTGTATCACAAGCCCAATCCCTTGTCAATGATTATCCGGAAAATAACCCCGAAAAAGTCAAAAAGTTGTTGGTTTGTCAATGATGTGTTA
>DNXM01000125.1:19891-22665 GCA_003505905.1 Oscillospiraceae bacterium | reverse complement strand
GTATGCAATTTGAATGCTGTGCGCCATACCGAACATGGCGACCTTGGTAGCGGTCAACGAAGTGCCGCCAAGCTCAAAGAAATCGTCGTTCACACCGACTTTTGCTATGCCGAGCGCCTTTTCAAACGCTTCACAGAGCAGTTTTTCGGTTTCGCCGGTCGGTGCGATATATTCCCGTTCAACCGACTCCTGCACCGGCGTGGGCAACTCTTTTTTGTTTATTTTTCCGTTTGCAGTCAAGGGCATTGCATCAAGCTGAATAAACACACGGGGCACCATATATTCGGCAAGCGATTTGGAAATATGTGCCGTGATTTCCTCTGCGGCAATCGGACGCTCCGCCGTATAATACGCCGCCAAAAAGCGGTTGTTTTCGTTGCCGTTGACGGTGACAATGCTCGTTATTACGCCGTCACAGCTGTTGACGGCGTTTTCAATTTCGCCCAATTCAATGCGCAGACCGCGGAGCTTAACCTGGTTGTCAATTCTGCCGTGGAACTCAATTTCACCCGTATGCGTAATCCGTGCAAGGTCGCCCGATTTATAGGCAGGTTCTCCCAAAAGCGTGATGAACGACTTTTCGGTTAAATCATCACGGTTGAGGTAGCCCTTGCCGACACCCACGCCGAGAATGACCAACTCGCCGAGTGCGCCCATGGGCAGAACATGATTTTGCTTGTCAATGATGTAGATTTTGTAGTTGTTCAGCGGTGTACCGATGGTGATATGCTCGCCGTTATTCAACAGCTTTGCCGTGCAGGCAACCGTTGTTTCCGACGGACCGTAGCCGTTGATGATGTTCAAATTCGGGTTTGCGCTTCTCAGCTTTTCATAAAGGCTTGACGGGAACGCCTCACCGCCGCAGATAACGGCATGAGCATTCTCCAGCACCTTGGAAAACGCAGGATATTCAAGCAGGCTCAACATAAACGATGGCGTTGCGCAAATGCTCTTCACTTGGTTTTCCAAACACATTTCCGTAAATGCCACAGGGTCGTGAATTTCATTTTCCGAAGCAATGCAAACGGTCATGCCGTTCACCACACTGCAAATCGTATCCACAACGGATGCGTCAAAGGTAAAGGCGGCAACGGCGGCGGAGGTTTCGGAAAAATAGTGAATCAAGTGCGTATTCTTGCCGTTGTTGTCGGCGAGATTCACCACGCCCTTTTGCTTGACCATAACACCCTTCGGTTTTCCCGTTGAGCCGGAGGTGTAAATCAAATACGCCAAATCATCGGGAGAAACCGCAACATTCAAATCCGATGCGTCTGTATTCGGGTCAATATCATCCGCAAAAACAACAGCAAGACCGAGCTTTTCAAACAGCTCTTTCCTCGGTTCGGCAAGTCGGTGCGTTGTGACAATCGCTTTGATTCCGCTCTCCCCTGCAATGTATGCAACACGCTCCTCGGGATAAGACGGCGAAAGGAACAAAAACGCACAGCCGGCTTTCAAAATGCCGTATTCCGCCACAGCCACTTCCTTGGTGCGCTCGGTCATCAGCGCAACGGGACTGCCCGGTGAAATGCCGAGAGAGCACAGCTGTCGGGCAACGGCGTTCGCCATGCCGTTGAGCTGACGGAAGGTCAGCTTTTCATACACCGAACAATCCGCTTCTTTTCTTGCAATGATTGCGTACCGTTCGGGCGTTGCTTGCACCTGCTTTTCAAAAAGACGGTAAACGGGCATGAACGGTATATCCACAAAGGTGTCGTTAAACACCTCAAATTCGGCAAGAGCCTCTTGCGATGTGATTTCGATTTCGCCGAGTGTTTTCGAGCGCAGAACACAAGCGGCGCAGGTTGCATAAGCATCGGCAAACGATTTCATCAATGCCGGGCTGTAATGACCGCCGTTATACTCAAGACGGATATCGTAAGAAGTGTCGTATTCATACACCTCGGCGGACAGCTCCGCCTTCGGCTGACTGTTCCGAACGGAAATCTGCTCAACCGCCTGACCGCCGAGCCTTGCCTCGGCAAGCATTCTGCCTTGATAAACAAAAATCGTATCGGCGTTCACGCCGTATTCCTCGGCACAATCGGCAAACGAGAAAATATCATACTTCCGCAGTTGCTTGATGTGCTCTTCTGTTTGTTTCAAAAAGTCCGAAACAAGCCGTTCGGGCTGTGCCGAAACAAAAACCGGCAAGGTCTTGACCAACATTCCCACCAAGCGTTCGGTTCTCGGGTCGGTTCTGCCGTTGTAAACGGTAGAGAACAGCGCTTCCTCATGTGAGGTGAATTTTGCAAGCGTGAGGGCAAAAACTGCGGTAAAGAAAATGTTCTTCGTCACATGATGCTTTTGACAAAACGTTTCGATTTCCTTGGGAGAAACATGAACCGCATAGCGGATTGTGTCGGCGAACGGTGCTTCGTTTCGGTCGAAAACGCGCAGATAATCTGCCGAAACACCCTTAAAAACAGAGTCATAGTAACGCTTGGCAATACCATAGCCCTCTCCTTTTCTTGCGTTTTGCTCGTCAAGCGACAGCTCGAACACCGAATACGCTTCCGCAGCAAGGCTTTCCCCGCAGTAGGCCTTGTTGATATCGTCCAGCAAAACGGTTATGGATTCACCATCCGCAACAATGTGATGCGCCTGCACATAGAGGTATTCTTTTCCGTTGTTGTGTAAAAGGCTGATATGGAACAACGGGGACGGCTCAAATTTGAAATCGGCACCTTGGGGCGGTAAGCTGACACACTCCTCCTCATATACCTCCACTGCCATATCGGGCACGGGGTAGACGGCAACATCGCCGTTTCCGA
>DNXM01000125.1:13786-19845 GCA_003505905.1 Oscillospiraceae bacterium | reverse complement strand
CAGCGGTCTGAATCGCCTGCTTCAGCTTCGCTTTATCAATGCCTTCGGGCAGTGCTATCAGCAGCGGAATGTTGTAGGCACCCATGCCGGCACGCATACAATCAAGGTAAATACCCATCTGCACCTGTGTGAGCGGATACTTCCGCAATGCTTTTTTCGGCTCTTCCAAGGCGGTATTCGACTTGCTTTGCAGCAGAGAAGCGGTGATGATATTTTCAACGGACAGAATGGTTCCGCCATCCAAAATAGAGGCGCTTGAAATATTCACACCGAACTTTTTGTAAATCTTCGTTGCCAGTTTGATGGACGAAATGGAAGTGATGCCGAGCGATTCAAAGTCGGCCTCAACCCCGAATTCGCCGTCGCCCACAATGTCTTTGAGAATTTCGACAATTGCCTTTTCAATATCGGTCATTTCCCGCTTGCTTTGCACTTCACCGGGTTTGGATGCCGTTTCAATGGGCGGAAGCTTGCGCTTATCAACCTTTTGGTTCACCGTGAGCGGAATACGCTCAAGCTGCATGGATGCGGCAGGCACCATATAGGCAGGCTTTTTGGATTTGATAAACTTTTCAAGGTCACTGATTTCGATTGGTTCCCTTGCAACAAAATAAGCGTGAATCACCTTGCCGCCGTGGTCATCAACGGCAATCACGGTCGCATCGGTAACCGCCGGATAGTCACGAATGACCTTTTCCACTTCGCTCAATTCAATGCGGTACCCTCGAATTTTCACCTGTAAATCTCTGCGTCCGATAAATTGAATGTTTCCGTCGGGAAGATAGCGGACAATGTCCCCTGTTTTGTAGCAGTTTTGATGGTTTCGGTCGGGAGCTTCTTCGTATGTATTGGGAACAAACACCTTTTCGGTCTGCTCCCTGCGGTTCAAATAGCCCTTGCCGACCTGCGGACCGCAGATAATCAGCTCACCCGGTGCGCCGACCGGCAGTCTTCTGCCGAATTTATCCACAACAAAAATGTGGTTGTTCGGCATGGGCTTACCGATGGGTATATCGTCATACTCTCGGTCAACCACCAGCATGGTCACGCAAATCGTACACTCCGTCGGACCGTAGGCGTTGATAATATGAAAGCTGTCATTCAGCGGATACGGAATCAGCTTTTCGCCGCCTGCCACCAAATATTTGAGGTCCTTTACATCATCGTATTCGGATGCGAACTGCCGAGCGACCTGTGTGGTCATGCAGCAGTTGGTGATGCCGTTCTCCTCAAAATATTTTTTCAACTCGGGAAAGTTCAGCCGAATTTCATCCGGGATAATATGGAGCTCGCAACCGTTATAGAGGGACGGATAAAGGTCAGCCATATGTGCGTCAAAGCCGTAGCTTGCGTAAGAAGTGGTCTTGGAATCGCTCGTTATTTCCGCAATCGGCGTATAGGCATCAATGAACGACATGATGTTTCGATGGGTGAGCATACAGCCCTTCGGCGTCCCCGTCGTACCGGAGGTGTAGAGCAGAACATAGGTATCCTCTGCCGTCGGCTCTTCTATCTGTTCCGCTTCCTTGGGGTCGATTTCGGCAAGAAGCGCATCCATTTCGTCAAGATAAAGGATTTCGCCCTCGTATTCCGAAACAAGGGGTGCAAGGCTTCGCTCGGCAATCAAAAGCCGTGTCCGGGCATCCTTACACATAAAATTCAATCGCTCCGGCGGATAATTCGGGTCAAGCGGTTCATAAATTCCGCCTGCCTTGAGTACAGCCAGCGAAAGGATTGCCATATAGTCGCATCGGGGAATTAAAATCGACACGACGGCATCCCGTCCGATTCCGTGCCGATGCAAATAAACGGCAAGACGGTCGGTGATGTCATTCAGCTCAAGGTAGGTATATTTTCTATCTTTGAAAACAAGAGCCGTTTTTTCGCCGTATTTGATGTAGTTGCGTTTGAAGCCCTTGACAAAGGTTTCCGTTTTGTCAAGGGGAAGCGTGCTGTTGAAGGTGTCGAGCTTGTTCTCCTGCTCTTCGTTGACAAGCCGAATGTCTTTCAGCGCAACATCATCCAAAATCGAATCCAAAACAAGCTGATAGGTCTGCGCAAAGCCATCGAGCGTTTCCTCGGTGTATAAATCACTGCGGTAGTCGATTCTCAATTCATAGCCGTCTTTGCTTTTCAGCACGGAACTGCTGAGCTTAGCAAACGCATGACCGTATTCTCTCACCTTGACATCCACCGAAATACCGTTGACGGTTTCATCGGCGAACATAGATGACTGATACACAAAAGCATTGTCGGCGTTGATGCCGTATGTGCGGGCAAGGTCGCCGTAGGAAACGAAATCGTATGCAAAGGTATCGTTAAACTGCACCTGCAATTCCCGGAGGAATTCCGTACCCGTTTTTTCCTCATCGGGGCGAATCACCACGGGGAGTGTGCGCACAAACATAGAAACCGTATGATCCAAAAGCGAACTTCTTCTGCCGGTTTCCGCTGCGGAAATAACGGTTGATTCACTGCCCGCATATTTGAGCATTGTGTAACCAAACACGCCCATAAACAGCGTGCTTTTGGTAATGTTTTTTCCGTCCGAAAGCTTTTCCGCTTTGGCGGTATCGAGCATACGGCTGAATCGCCTGACGGGAAAAAGCTTTTTGTTGTCCGACTTAAAGTCGGGCAAAAGCCCCGCATCGGTATCCACATCGCTCAAAAGTGCTTCAAAATAAGCGTCTGCTTTGGGCTTGATACCCGATTGCAAAACCGCTTGCTCGGCTTCATAAATCGAAAAGGCGTCGACCTTTTCTTCTTCAAGAGGTAACCCGGCAAACGCTTGGGCGATTTGCTCAATGAGAACGGCAACCGAGGTTCCGTCCTCTACCGTGTGATGCGCCTCGATAAACACGGTGAGCTTTCCGCCTTTTCGGCAGGCAGAGCAACGGCAGAGCGGAGCGGCGTTCAGCTCAAACGGACGCAGAGAAAAGTCGATTTCATTGCAGACTTTGCAGATTCCCTCCTTGGGGAACGGCTCTCTCACCATATAAACCGTATCATCCTGCACTTCAAAACGGGCATACAGCGCCGGATGAAGGCGAAGCACACCGTCGATTTTTTGCTTGATGTCTTCGTCGGAACAGTCTGTAGCATCCGAAAGAACGACCTCAATGGGGTTGTTATACATCGTGCTTTCGGGGTTTGCCACACATTCCAAATAAATGCCGAGTTGGCTGTCCGTGAGCGGTGCACGGCTTCGTCCCTGCACGGTGCTTCGGTATAGCTCGGTCATATCGCAAAGAGCCCCGGCAATCACTTCGGGTGTCCTGCCGTTCATAATATCCGCAGAAGCAACCCCGAAGCCACGCAAAAGCTTTGCAAGGGATGCAACCGCCTCCGCATCGGCACCGAGGTTAAAAAAGTCATCCGAAATTCCAACCTGTGAACGGCGCAAAACCTTTTCCATCGCCTTGCAGACAAGCTCCTGCTTGGCATTTTGCGGAGCAATATATTCACTCATAGTTCAATCCTCCCGTCACGGTTATTCCCGAACATCAAAGATTTTCAGCAAACCCGAAAGCTTCAAAACCTCTTTGACGGAATTGTTGACGCCGACAAGAATCAGCTTCTTGCCGTTCAGCTTTTTATGTGCGGAAACAAGCACACGAAGCCCCTTGGAGGAAATAAAATCGACCTCGTTCATATCCACTGTGAACGATGCAACTGCATCGGTAATCAACGGCAAAGCATTCGCTTCAAATTCGCCCGCAGTCGTAGAATCGAGCCTGCCCATCGGACAAAGCACGACATTGTTGTCAACCGTTGTTGTTTTGAATTCCATCTTATATACCTCTTCTTCGACAGATTTGCAAATATGCAAAATAATTATATATTAAGTTAATCGGTTTGTCCATAAAAAGGTGGGATATCAAACGGATTTTTACTTTTTGTTGACGAAATTTTCCTTGTTTACACCTGTTCAACGGCGTGATATAATAGCAAGCAGTTAGGAAAGGGAAGTATCAGCTATGGAAAACAACAAACCGATTGCACTGTTTTTGGGTGCGGAAGCCGACATTCAAAACGCCTATGCCGAACCGGTGCGAAATGCGCTCGGCGAGCACCTGCGTTTTTTTGACCGCTGTTATGATGCCGCTTTCATTGAGCAAAACAAAAGCACCCGCCGATTTCAAGCGGTGGAATACATTTTTTCCACTTGGGGCATGGTTACGCTCAACGCCGACGAGGTTAAACGGATTTTCCCTGCCTTGAAAGCCGTTTTTTATGCAGCGGGAAGCGTGCAACACTTTGCCAAGCCATTTATGGAAAACGGTGTGCGTATTTTTTCGGCATGGGGCGCAAACGCCGTGCCCGTTGCCGAGGTTGCGGTTTCCGAAATTATTTTGGCGAACAAGGGCTTTTTTCAAACGCTCCACAACGGACAGACCGATCAATGGACGCAACACGACAGCGGCAAGCCGTATCCGGGCAATTACAACACGAGCATCGGCATTTTAGGTGCCGGGATGATTGGCACGCTGGTCATTCAAATGCTGAAAAATTACAAACTGAATGTGTTTGTTTTTGACCCGTTTTTACCCGAGGAAAAAGTCAGGGAATTAGGCGTAACCAAGCTTGAACGAATTGAAGAGGTGTTTGAACGCTGTTCGGTCATTTCCAATCATTTGGCAAACAATGCACAGACCGAAAACATCATCAACCGTTCCTGCTTCGAAAAAATGGGCGAAAATGCGGTGTTTCTCAACACGGGGCGCGGCAGACAAGTGAACGAAAACGATTTGATTGACGCACTCACGCAAAAGCCGAACCGTGCGGCTGTGCTGGATGTCACCTACCCCGAACCGCCCGAGTCGGGCAGTCGACTGTATTCGATGAGCAATGTCTTTTTATCCCCTCATCTGGCAGGCTCCATCGGAAACGAGATTCAGCGAATGGGCGAATATATGCTCAATGAATTCCTGCTTTTCTCGCAAGGGCAAGCCACCCGTTACGAGGTCAGCGAAAAAATGCTCGCCACCATGGCGTAAACGGAGGAAGAATTATGCTCATCGGCGGACTTGTATCCGTTTCGTTTCGTTCGCTCTCCTGCGAAGAAATCATTGAAATTGCCAAACAAAGCGGACTTCATGCCATTGAATGGGGTTCGGATGTTCATGTGCCGCTCGGGGACACAAAGCGAGCCGCAGAGGTTTATGAAAAGACCGTTTCGGCAGGGCTGACGGTTTCATCCTACGGAACCTACTACAAGCTCGGCTTGATTCCCGACCGAACAAGCCGGCTTGCCGAATATGAAAAGATTCGGGCAAACGCAAAGGCTCTTCACACCGACATCGTGCGCATTTGGGCAGGCACAAAAGGCTCTGCGGCCGTAACGGAACAAGAGCGAAAGGAATGGGTACGGGAAGCCGTTTTTCTTGCGGAGCAGGCAGAGAAAGACGGACTTCAGCTTTGCTTTGAATGCCATCCCAACACACTGACGGATGAGCTTGATTCCGCAAGAACGCTCCTACGGGAAATCGACCGAGAAAATGTAAAAATGTATTGGCAGCCGAATCAGCATAAGACCTTTGCCGAAAATCAGGCGTATTTGAAAGCGATACTCCCCTTTGTCACCAATCTTCATGTGTTCAACTGGCACGGTGAAGCAAAGCAACCTCTCGCTTATGCCAAAAACGAATGGGAATCGTTTTTCGCTCTTGCCCGTTCCGATGAACAAAACCGCTTTTGCCTGTTGGAATTCATGCCGGACGGACAAAAAACGAGCCTGCCCCAAGAAGCAGACACGCTCAAGCAATGGATAGAATTGTAAAAAACAGCTCCGCTCGTCCGATTGGAAAAGCGAAGCTGTTCTTCTTTTAATAGCGACCCATGCTTGAAACGGGAAGCGGTTCAAAAGCACTCATTTGACCGAGTGCAATGCTATCCACCCGCAGGGAATAATCACCGCCAAACGGGTTGTTGAAAACCGCATTCAGTTTCATAACGCCGTATGCGGCATTGTTTTCGATGGTGCTGTACTGATAGGGCTTCGGGCTGATTCCGCCGATTTGACCGTGCGTATCGACCACAATATTATCCGTCACCACGCT
>DNXM01000125.1:10836-13765 GCA_003505905.1 Oscillospiraceae bacterium | reverse complement strand
CGGAAAATTCGGGTCATCGGTTTTGGAAAAATCGGTCACAAAATTCTTCATCTGCGGATAGGCATTCTGCCAAATCTCACTTTGCCACGGCGAGGCATACAAGTAGTTCCAAAGCGTGCCGTTTTCCCGCACACCGTCATGGAACCAGCCTTCTTCAAGGCAATCAACCCCTCGCTGGTCATATTGGATACCGCTCGTTCCGCTGTTGATAACCACATTGTTGCGAACATTTTCATCACGACCGCCACCGATAAAAATACCGAATTTGGGAATGTTTACAAGCAAATTGCCGTAAACCGTTTGACCCGAAAGCACATCATCCAAGTAAATACCGTCGGGATTGTATTCTTCCGACCCGATGTTATAAATGCAGTTGTAGCGAATCACAACGCCGTACCAATCCCAATGCCGCCCGGAATAGATGGCACCGGCATCGGAGGAAAGCAGGCATACATCATGTATGACATTATACTCAATGACATGATTGTTGCCGCTGTAGGTAATCGCCTCATGCGGGGAATTGTAGATTTCGTTGTGGGATGCGACATTGCCGACACCACGCAATGCAATCGCAGGCTGATAGGTTTGATAGATGTCTGACCAGTCATGAATCAGGTTGTTATCCGCTCGGCTGTTGCCCGGCGTGAGAGTTTGCGTGTCGCCGCCCGTCAACAGGATACCGCCCTTGCCGGTGTGCGTAATTTCGCACTCGGTCACAAGGTTTTCACTGCCGTTGAGCACAAGTGCATTGCCTGCCACATTTTTGATCAGACAATTCTTAAAGGTGATGTGATTGCCCGTCCAATCAACGGCATCGCCTCTTGTGCCCTGCACCGTAAAGCCTTCAAAGGTTAAGTAGTCAACATTGCCGGCGGTCAAAATCGTTTGGGTAGAAAGCGACAAATCAACACTTGCCGAAGAAAAGTCCTTGGGCGGATACAGATAGAGCAAACCGTTTTCACGGTCCAAATACCACTCGTTTTCCGTGTCAAGTTCTTCCAAAACATTGTAAAAATAGTATGGTGCGCCGCTTTTTGTGCCGTAAAGGCTGACATATTTGGGCGAAATCGTTCTGTTTTTGTAATCAAATGCGCCGATTGGCGTTGATGCATCCGCCCAATCATATTTCCAAAAACCGAACATCCAAACATCCTCAAGCGTTTGCCACGACCGAATCCGTTTGGCAAGCGACAAGCTGACACGGTAAACATCGCTTCTCGGGTTGACAAGACTCGCCCATTCGGGGTTTTTCTGATGGTTTTCACCCTCCGAAGCCTGACCGCTTGAAACCACTTCACCCGTTTTCAAATAGCCCTCATTCGGGTAACGAGCCAAGGTCATGCGGCAGTTATCGACAAACAGCTCGCAAGAAAGCGGGCCGACGGTATCACCTGTATATTTATTCGCTGTGTTGTATGTGCCTATGGCGTAAAGCCTGCCGTATTCCTCGGCGGTGATACCCAAAGCTTTCAAATCACAGCAAACTATTTTTTTACCTGCCGTTTTGCTCAAACGATTCAAAACCGCCGGATTGGTCACCTCATGAAAGCTTGACGGAGCAAGCGAAACGCCGCCGTTAATGACAACTTCGCCGTCCCCATAGGCGCAATAACGAATCGGGCAAGTCGGCGTGCCCGAATCCTGCTCGGAAAAAGCAATGGAATTCACCCTGTAATTGCCGGCAAGCACAGCAACGGTAATGCCGCTTTTGCCTTGCTTATTCATCGCACGAACGGCATCCCTTGCCCTTTCGAGGGTGGCAAACGGATGCGAAAAATCGCCGCTGTTTGCATCGTTTCCGCTCGGTGACACATAATAATCGGCATTTGTTACAAGGCTTGTTTGCTTCGGTGTATAACGGCTCAAGCCCGTCGGAGCAGGCATCGGAAGTGCTTTGGACACATTGACCCCGAACAGACCCGCAACGCTCATCAAAGCAGCGGTTAAAAAAGCAACGATTTTCATGCAATCCCCTCTTTCTCGGTTTCTATTATAATAAAAACCGTTTCGATTGTAAAGGAAAAAGAGCAGAACAATTCGCTCTGCTCTTTAACTTATTCAAGATTGAAATACCGTTCCGCCGTGGCAGTCAATGCCGACAATCAGCGGAAAATCACGAAATTCCAAGCGTTTTACGCTTTCACAACCAAGGTCTTCAAAAGCGATGACCTCACACTTGGTGATACATTTCGCCGCCAAGGCACCGGCTCCGCCGATGGCGCACAGGTAAACCGCCTTATTGCGCTCAATCGCTCGGCAAACCGAGTCGTTTCTCGGCCCTTTGCCAACCATGGCGACCATGCCCAAATCCAGCAGTGTCGGCGCATACGGATCCATACGGGAGGATGTGGTCGGACCGCAGCTGCCGATTGCCATACCGGGAGCGGACGGTGTCGGACCGGCATAATAAACAACCGAATCAGTCAAATCAAACGGAAGCTCTTCCCCTTGTTCAAGCAAACCGAGAATGCGCTTATGCGCCGCATCACGGGATGTGTAAACGGTGCCGCTGAGCAGCACACGGTCACCTGCCCGCAAGGTCGGAGCATATTCCCGAAGCTGCTCGGTTGATAAGCTGTACAATGCCATATCAATCCTCCGTGCTCAAGTAGCTCTGCAAAATCAAATCCACCTTTTTGAGCACCGTATCCGGGTCATCGGATTCAGTGATGATGGAGGAAGCCGACTCACGGTCATATTCCATATCGGTAATTTGACGCTTGAGNNAGGTCAATTTGCTTTTCCAGTTCGGCGATTTTTCCGTTCTTTTCGGCAATTTCCTTTTGATAGGCGTCCTGCTCAATCAGCAGCTGTTCAATATAGTCAATAACATCCTTCCGATGAAAACCGCCGACAGCGGCCTTTCTGAAAGATTTATCTTCGCTCATAACAACGCTTTATCCTTTCGGAACTTATTTTTTAAGAGCAA
>DNXM01000125.1:10237-10716 GCA_003505905.1 Oscillospiraceae bacterium | reverse complement strand
CCGAACTTGTCTTCAACGCCGACACGAACAACCGGCACCGGGCAGGCTTCGCAAACGGTTTCCGCCACAGCAGAACCGAGGCCGCCAATGATATTGTGTTCCTCCACCGTGACGATAACGCCGGTTTCCTTTGCGGCGGCAATGACAATGTCCTTATCAATCGGCTTAATGGTTGCCATGTTGATAACACGGGCATTGATGCCCTGAGCGGCAAGCGTTTCGGCGGCGGCAAGCGCCTCGCCAACCATAAGACCGGTGGCGATGATGGCAACATCCTTACCCTCACGGAGAACATTGCCCTTGCCGATTTCGAACTTGTAGTTTTCGTCAAAAATTCTCGGCGCAGCCAATCTGCCGAAACGCAGATAGACCGGACCGTCCGTTTCGGCAGCTGCCATGACGGCAAGTCTTGCTTCCACATCGTCCGCCGGGTTGATGATGGTCATACCCGGAATCGTGCGCATGAGCGCAATATCCTC
>DNXM01000125.1:6342-10173 GCA_003505905.1 Oscillospiraceae bacterium | reverse complement strand
GCGACCCATGCCGGCATGGGTCGCACCGATTTTTACATTGAGATGCGTGTAACCGATGGAGTTGCGAATCTGCTCAAAGGCTCTGCCTGCCGCAAACATGGCAAAAGAGCTGGCAAAAACGGTATAGCCGACAGCTGCCAAACCGGCGGCAACGCCCATCATATTGCCCTCGGCAATACCTGCGTCAAAGAAGCGCTCCGGGAACGCATTTTTGAAGTTAATGGTTTTGGTGGCTTTGGCAAGGTCGGCGTCAAGCACGATAACCTTGTCGTTCTTTTCGCCCAATTCAACAAGGGCTTTACCGTAAGCATCACGGGTTGCAACTTTTACTACATCAGCCATTCTATATCACCTAAACCGCACACCGTTCAAGAACCTGTGCGGCTCCTTTCCATATTATTATCTTCCTGCACTCACATGGTTTCAAGCTGTGCCAATTCGGCATCCAGCTCCGCCATTGCCATGTCGTATTCGTCCTTGTTCGGAGCTTTGCCGTGCCAATCGCAGTTGTCTTCCATAAAGGAAACGCCCTTGCCCTTGGTGGTCTTGGCGATGATGGCGGTTGGCTTGCCCTTAAAGCTCTTTGCGGCATTGAAAGCAGCATCAATCTCGTCAAAATTATGACCGCAGATTTCGATGACATTCCAGCCGAATGCTTTGAATTTTTCGGGAATCGGATAGGGTGAGTTGACGGAAGAAACGGTGCCGTCAATTTGAAGATTGTTGTTATCCACAACGGCAACAAGATTGTCAAGACCCTTTGCGGCGGCAAACATAGCCGCTTCCCACACTTGACCTTCCTGAATTTCACCGTCGCCCAAAATGGTGTAAACACGGTAAGAGGCATCGCTGAGCTTTCCGCCCAAAGCCATACCGCAGGCGGTGGAAATGCCCTGACCGAGGGAACCGGTGCTCATATCAACACCGGGTGTCAGCTTCATGCTCGGGTGACCCTGAAGCATTGCGCCGGGCTTGCGAAGCAATTTGATTTCATCGGCTGAAAAGAAGCCTTTGAGCGCAAGAGCGGCATAAAGAGCGGGGGCAACATGACCCTTGGAAAGAACCAGACGGTCACGGGTTTCCGATTTCGGATTTTTCGGGTCAACATTCATTTCGGAAAAGTAGAGGTAAGTCATAACCTCTGCAATCGAAAGGGAACCGCCCGGATGACCGGACTTGGCGTTAAACACGCCCTCAATGATACCTTTTCTGACCTGATTGGCCTTGATTTTTAACTGCTTTTTCGCTGCTGCGTCCAAAACAGTCACCTCCGTATTCTTATTATTGGTATTGAAAAAAACAGAATTACTGTTGTTTCAGTTTGGTTAAAAAGGCTGTAAAATATTCCGGCAATTCCGCCTGAATTTCAAGATAGTGCTCATCCCTCGGGTGTTTGAACCCGATTAGACCTGCGTGCAGACACTGTCCGCCGAGGGAAATGCCGTTTTTCGGTCCGTACACATCGTCGCCCGCAACCGGGTGACCCAAGTGAGCCATATGCACTCGGATTTGATGCGTGCGCCCCGTTTCCAAGCGAAGCTTGACGAGAGAAAAGCCGGCAAATTCCTCCAACACTTCGTAGTGTGTGACGGCATTGCGTGCGTGCTGCTGCGTGACGCACATCTTTTTGCGGTCGGTACTGCTTCGCCCAATCGGTGCGTCCACCGTACCGATTGACTCCTTCAAATGGCCGTGAATCACCGCACGGTATTCTCTTGTGAAGCTATGCACACGAATCTGTTCGGCTAAATGAATATGCGCTTCATCCGTCTTCGCCACAATGAGCAAACCGCTTGTGTTTTTGTCAATGCGGTGCACAATGCCGGGGCGAATCACGCCGTTAATGCCGGACAAGCTATCTCGACAATGGTAGAGTAAAGCGTTGACCAGCGTTGCATCGGGATTGCCCGGCGCCGGGTGAACCACCATGCCTCTCGGCTTGTTCACGACAAGGAGCATATCGTCCTCATAGCGAATATCCAACGGAATGTTCTGCGGTTGCGCTTCGATTTCGCGCAACTCGGGCGTTACAATAACGATTTCATCGTTTTTTTCGGTTAGATAGCTCTTTTTCTTTGCCATTCCGTTCACGGTGACGCCGCCGTTTGCCAGCACATTCTGCACAAAGCTTCGGCTTAATTCCGGCGCAAAGGCACAAATAGCTTTATCCAGCCGCTCGCCCTCATCGCCGCTTTCCACCATAAAGGACAAAACTTTTTTATTCTCCATCCGACTCTTTCACACCCTTTTTCGAGTCCTTGAAAATGTCGTAAAGAAGATAACCGATGAGCAAAAATTCACCGACCGTAACAAAGCAATCGGCAAAATTAAACACGGCAAAATTGACAAAAAGCACCTCAATATAATCCACCACAAAATGACGAAGCACACGGTCAATTAAATTGCCCAAGCCGCCTGCAATCACCATGGCAATGACCACATTGAGAAAGCGGGAACGGATTCGACCGGACAAAAGCAAAACGATACCGCCCACAATCACAACCGCCGTTACAACCGAAAGTAAAGTCGTGCGGTCGGACAGCATACTGAACGCCGCCCCCGTGTTTTCGACATAACGCAACTGCAGCACATGGGGAATCAGCACAATATTCTCCCCTGCGGTCAAGGACGAATGCAGTACGGCATATTTAATGAGCTGGTCAGCTACGGCAACCAATGCAATGATGCCGCAACAGATAGCCTGAATCATCCGTCATCCTCCGATATGGTTGTTATTTTTTCTTGAAGAAGCTGCGAAAGAATGACTCCTGGTCGTCATCATCCTCATCATCGCCACCTTCCAGGTCATCTACGACCTCATAAACCGTGCCGTTGCGGGAAACATTCTTGCTTCCGTCACCCAAATCAAAGTCCTCCACCTCGCTGATGGCATAGGTTGCAAACTCCTCTTCGGATGTGATGGCGCCGAATTCCTCGGCAATGCTGAAGCCGCGACCGATATCCTCATCCTCTTCGATATCCTGCTCCGCCGCATCGTCAAACTCGGTATAATCATCCTCTGCCGTGTCTTCCTCTGCATCGTCCAGCAGTGAATCGACAAAGCCGTCATCCTCATCGGCAGGCAGCTCGGGCACCTCATCGGCAAGGTCGGTTTCTTCGTTCTCGCTCTCCTCGGCTTCCTCGTCCGCTTCTTCGACAGGTTCTTCAACGGGTTCTTCTTCAACAGGTTCTTCTTCGACAGGTTCCTCAATGAGTTCTTCTACAGGTTCCTCAACAGGTTCCTCAACAGGCTCCTCGACAGATTCCTCCGTCAATTCCTCAACGGGTTCTTCTTCAGATTCTTCCTCTTCCACAAGCTCTTGAACAGCAACAGCAGGTTTAAAATATGTTTTTTCTTCGATTTCCTTAATCTGCTCCGCCGCCAATGCCGGAATGCTGCGAATCAATTCAATATGCTTCGAGTATGCGGACAAAATCGTTCCACGGAACTCGTTTACTTCCAATTTCAACAAATCGAGGGTGCGGTTGCTTTCCGCCAAATCGTGGTCGGACTGTGCCTTCACCTGTGCGGCGTTCTCTTCCGCCTGCTGCACCAAGCTCTGTGCTTTGTTGTCGGCGGCGGCAACCTTTTCCGTATAGTAGCTGTCCGCCTTGCGCATACGGTCACGGGCAGCCGCTTCGGAATTCAAGCGAAGCTCCTCTGCCTTTGCTTCGGCAGTCTGCACGGTTTCCTGCGCCTGCGTCTGTGCTGCGGTCAAGGTGTTCTGCGCTTGTGCTGCGGCATTGCTCAAAGTGGTTTCGCTTTCTGCCTTGGCATCGGAAATCATCTGCTCTGCCTTCGCCGTTGCGTTCTCAACAGCCACCTTTGCG
>DNXM01000125.1:0-6320 GCA_003505905.1 Oscillospiraceae bacterium | reverse complement strand
GCGGCAGCCTCTGCGTTGGCGGTTAATTCTTCCGCCTTGGTCTGTGCTTCGGCGGTCATCGCCGCGGACATTTTCTGCGCCGTCAACAATGCGGCGCTGATGTTGCCCTCTTCTTTTTGGTAGGATTCTACTCGCTCGGTCAAGGAATTGATGCGGCGAATAAACTCATTTTTCTCCTGCGTCATAGATTCAATGGCTTCTGCAACCTCGCCGAGGAACTCATCGACATCAATGGAACGATAAGTACCGCGACCGGCTGAAGCGAATTCATGCGAGCGAATTTGTGCCGGTGTCAGCATTTTCTCTTCCTCCTCAATTTATCCGAAATAAATATCGCCGTTTTGAATGCTCTCGATCATATCGCCGGACATTTCGTATCCGTTGGGAATAATCATATAGGTTGAAACGGCAACCTTACTGACTTTTCCTTTGTTGGCGTAAGCAACACCAGAAAGGAAATCCACCACACGGTGGGCAACCTCACGGCTGGTCGCTTCAAGATTCAGCAAAACCAGGCATTTTTGGTTAATCTTGTCTGCAATTCCCTTGGCATCATTAAACACGGCAGGTCTTGCCACAACAACCTTGCCCTGACGGCTCGGCGCACGGTTGATATCAACGACATTGTCGGAACGGGAATCATCCGTGCGGGAAGCGTCGGAACGATAAGAGTTGGAATGAGAGGCATTGGAACGGAAAGCGCCGAAAACCGATTTTTTGGCAACAGGCGCCTCTTCCTCGGCAGGCTCTTCCTCATCCTCATAATATTCTTCATCATATCCGTCTGATGCTTCGTCGTAATAATCCTCGTCACTTTGACCGACATACTTACTGATTTTGTCCATAAATCCCATTTGAGTTACCTCCTATATCTTTTTGTGTTCTTCTTAAAACTTCCTGTCAACGGTAGATACGCCCACCGAAAATCGAAGTGCCGACCCGAACAAGATTCGACCCCTCAAGCACGGCTTCATAGTAATCGGAAGACATACCCATTGATAACACCCTAATATTGGTATTATCTATGTTTTTGGAGCGAATGTCAACAAACATTTGCATCATTTTTGAAAAAAATGCTCTCGAATCCTCTTTTTTTTCGCAAACAGGCGGAATTGCCATCAATCCGCATAGCTCAACCGACACGATTTCGGAAATCTCGGCGATGGTTTCAAACGCCGCATCCCACGGAATACCGCTTTTTGATTTCTCACCGCCGACATTGATTTCGGCAAGAATTTTCATATTTTTTCCGATGGCTTCGGCTCGTTTTCCGATTTCCTTTGCCAAACGGACGCTGTCCACCGACTCAATCATTTCCACTTCACCGACAATCTGCTTGACCTTGTTTGTCTGAAGATGCCCGATGAGGTGAGCGGTATGCGGCAATAAATCGGGCTTTTTCCCCAAATATTCCTGCACCTTGTTTTCCCCGATTAGATTCATGCCGAGAGAAATCGCATGGTTGATATATACGGGTTCAACGGTTTTGCTCACCGCCATAATTTGTATTTCCTCTGCCTTTCGTCCGCTCAATGCGGCGGCATTCGCCACACGCTCCCTCACAACCGACAGATTATATTCGATATCCGCAAAACGCTTTGCATCATACAACTGCTTTTCCGTCATACAAATCCTTCCCCTTAACAATAACTTGGTCGTACCGCTTCACTTGGTTTCCCTCACCGCCCGTGATGATATAATCATCCGTTGACCACAACACATTGATTTTACGGAAGGAAACCGTGTTTGAGCGCAAAATATATACACCCTGCTTACCGTCAAGCTCACACACGGCATTGGACGGAATGCGAAATCCGTCATAAGTATCAAAAATAATTTCAACCTCTTCGTTGCGCATATTCACAAGACTGCTGTCGATTTGGTCACATTTCAAAACAACCGCCACTTTATCGGTGCCTTCCGTATTGAGCGCAACCACACGGGCGTTGATTTCTTCGGACGGTGTGTTGGGGAAGGCAAGTTGTACCTGCTTATTCTTTTGCAGGTATTCAAGGCTGTTTTTTTCGACATTGCACACAATGTACCACTCAAATTCCGTCACCAATCTGCCAATGCAATCCTTCGGAACACTTTGCGGTTTCAGTTGAAAAAGCCGGTCAACCTCCGAGGGAAGAACATTCGGAATTTGAGAATAATCGACATATTCCTCGTATCCGTCAACACTGCCGACATAGTAGCCGGAATGGTTTGCTTTCACCATGCCGCTTTGATTTACGGACTTGCTCAGCGCCGTTTCCTGCGCACGCAGTGCGCTTAAAATGCTGTCAAAGTTGACGGTTTTACCGACCACAAGCTGTTTTTTGATAACGGTATCCCGCAGTGAGGAAAACCCGTCATCGGTTTCATCCAACGCACCGTCTTCGATTTTACTCACCAAAGAGCCAACCGCACGGTCAATCGTGCTGTTCAAGCCCTTGGTGTCCATATTGGACACGGGCGACACCGCCGACAGCTTCTCATACCGTTCAATTTCACTGCGCACATCGCAAAGCGTTCGGTAATCGGCGGCTTGCGCTTCGGAGGAAAAGGTTCTGACGACACTTTCACCTGCCGTCACCTTGGCGCCGTCTTCCACCATTGAAACAACGGTGTCACTCGACGAAACCTTGATATATTCTTCACTGCGCAGAACAAAGCCCTGCACCGTCAAGCTGTTTTTCACCGATGTTTCATACGCCATTTCGGTTTTTACCTTATCCACGCACGCCGTAAAAACCTGATAGCCCATGTAAATTACCGTGAACACACCGAACGCAATCAAAGCAATTCGTTTGGCCTTTTCTTTATCCATGCTACTCATCCTCCTGATTCAAAAAAGCACGGCAAAGTGCAACCGCCGCCGCTTCAAGAGCTGAAAAGTCCCGATATTCGTCGATATACAGCCTTTTGATTCGTTCATCCCGACCGAACCAGGTGAGCTGTCGTTTTGCATAGCGTCTTGTCTGCTGTTTGAGGTGCTCCAGCGCTTCCTGCTCGGTTACTTCACCGCTGAAAAAGCGAGAAAGCTCCTTGTGACCGATGGCCTGTGCGGCTGTGGCACGGGGTTTGGCAATGCACTGTTTTGCTTCCTCCGCCAAACCGTTTTCCGCCATCCAATCCACACGGCGATTGATGCGGTCATATAAGTACGCCCGATCCCTGACGAACAAGCCGAGCATCAACGCACGGTAAGGTGAAGGCTCACTGTGGGACAGGCGGTTTTGCTCGGTAATGGTAATGCCGTTTTGGTAATAGAACTCCAACGCACGCAAAATGCGTTTGGTGTCGTTTTCATGCAGCTGTTCGGCACGCTCGGGGTCAACCCGACGAAGCTCATCGAGCAGCGGCAAAACGCCGTCTTTTTCCAGTCGTTCGGTCAAGCTTTCCCGAATACTCAAATCGGTATCCGCCTGTGTAAAAGACACATGGTCAAGCAAAGCGTTCACATACAACCCCGTGCCGCCCACCACAATCGGCAGCTTCCCACGGGCATGAATGTCGGCAATGCACCGCTCGGCATCCTTGCAGTAAGCCGCTACGCTGTACCGCTCATCGGGAGCCTTGAACTGCATCAAATGGTGCACAATCCCCTGCCGTTCTTCCTCGCTCGGCACGGCGGCGGCAATATCCATGCCACGGTAAATCTGCATGGAATCCGCCGAAACGACCTCCCCGTTAAAACGGCGAGCCAGGGCGACACCCAAGGCGGTTTTGCCCGAAGCGGTCGGTCCGACCACGGCGAGAACCGGTATTTTAATGGTTTCTTTTTCTGTTTTCATGGCATTATACTCGTCCGAACAGTTTTTCGATTTCCCGTTGTGTCAGCTTGGCAATGACCGGGCGTCCGTGCGGACAATAGCGAATGTCCGGCATCGCCAAGATGCGTTCAACAAAGGCTTTCGCCTCGTTCCAATCCGTAAAATCGCCCGCTTTGACGGCGGCACGGCAAGCGGCAGAATGATAAATCCAGTCAAGCTTCTGTGTTGTAATCTCACGGGAATGATTTGCCAAATAGCCGGCAATTTCCGTCACCTGCTCGACAATATCGCTCCCCTGCAATAAAACGGGATATTCGCTCACCGAAACGGTGCCGTCGCCGAAATCCTCAACGGTAAAGCCTGCCTCCGACAAAAGCGAAGCGTGCTCGAGCACCGCCTCATACTCGTTTCGGCTTAACTTCACCGTCAACGGAATCATCAACAGCTGGGACGGCTGATCTTTATGTTGCTTTTTGAGCTGTTCATACAGCACCCGTTCATGGGCGGCGTGCTTGTCGATTAACAGCAATTCTTTTCCGCATTGCGCAAGCAGATAGGTTTTGAACGCTTCGCCGATATAGAAAACCTCCTGCCTTTGCTCGGTTGTGAAGGTGACGGTTTTTTCTTCCGCCGGCACCTCGACCGTTGGCTCCTCCGTTTTTCTTTCTGCATTGGGCAAAACGCTCGGAATCACAGACGGCTCGTCCGCCTCTTTTTCGGTGCGATACGGTGCAACCGCATCATCCTCCACCACCAAATCCAACGAAAAGCCGCTGTCGGTTCGAGAAGCAGACTTCGGGGAAAACGCAGGCTGTGACAAGCCGACGCTGTTCGACAAAACCGATTTTTCCGCTTTTTTCGGCGAAACCGTCGGTTGTGCTTCGGTTTCCTGCATACGGAATTGCTTGGCGGGAATGTTGGCAAAAAAGTCCTTCATCACCGCATTGTTGACGGGTCGACGGTCAAACGGCACCGCTTTTGATTCGGCTTGATTCAGAGCGGTTTTCACCGCATTGTAGACCGCACCGAACACTTCCTTCTCCGAAGCAAAACGCACCTCGGTTTTGGCAGGATGCACATTGACATCGACAAACGAATAAGGCATTTTCAGGTTGAGCACACAGCTCGGAAACTTACCGACCATGATGGAGCCTTTGTAGACTTCTTCCACAGCGGCATAACCCGTTTTAGTGCGCACAACACGGTTGTTGACATAAAACAGCTCCATATTGCGGTTGGGTCGGGCGGCAGACGGCTTGCAGATATAGCCTTCCACCGACACATTGCCGCTTTTGCCCGAAACGGGGATGAGCCGATTGGCAAAATCCGCACCGTAAACGGCATGAAGGGCGGAAAGAAGCTTGCCGTCCCCCGGAGCAAAGAGCGTTTGTTTTCCGTCACGGATGAACCGAACGGATATTTTGGGGTGCGAAACCGCCAACCGCTCCGCCACGGCGGCAACGGAATTGGCTTCGGTCACATCTTTTTTCAAAAATTTCATGCGTGCGGGAACATTATAGAACAAGTCACGCACGACAATCGTTGTGCCGAGCGGACAACCGGCATCGTCAAATTCCGTGACCACGCCGCCTTCCACACAACAACGGGTGCCGACCGCTTCCTCGGCGGTACGGGTGAGCATTTCCACACGGGAAACGGCAGCAATGGACGCAAGCGCTTCCCCACGGAAGCCGAGCGTTGCAATGGAATCCAAATCATCGGAAAATTCAATTTTGCTCGTTGCATGGCTGATAAAGGCGTTTTTCACATCGCTTCGTGCAATGCCGCAGCCGTTATCGGTGATGCGAATGTATTTGACCCCGCCGTTTTGAATTTCAAGCGTGACGGAGGTAGCCCCGGCATCGACCGAGTTTTCCAACAGCTCTTTGACCGCAGAGGAAGGGCGTTCGACCACTTCACCTGCGGAAATTCGCTCATATACATCACGGGGCAATACATGAATTTTCGGCATGATTACAGTTCCTTTGCTTCCTGCGTAAATTTATAGAGCAGACTCATCGCCTCAATCGGCGTGAGCGTATTGACATCAAGAGCTTTCAGTTCTTCGATAAGAGATGCGTTTTGATTGGACACGAACGAAAGCTGATTTTCTTCCTCTTCTTCGAGAATGCCGTCAAAGACATCGGGTGCAGAGGTTTGAATGCCCTGCGCTTCCAAAGCGGAAAGCACCTTGCGGGCACGCTTGACCACCGCATCGGGCACACCGGCAAGCTTCGCCACATCAATGCCGTAGCTTCCGTCGGCACAGCCACGCACGATTCGGCGCAGGAATGTGATTTCGTCCCCTCGTTTTTTCACGGAAACGCTGTAATTCTTCACACCGTCCACCGTGTTTTCCAATTCGGTCAGCTCGTGATAGTGCGTGGCAAAAAGGGTTTTCGCACCGAGCTTCTTTTTATCGGCGGCATATTCCAGCACGGCACGGGCAATGCTCATACCATCATAGGTTGATGTGCCTCGACCGATTTCGTCAAATATAATCAAGCTCTTGGCGGTTGCATTTTTCAAAATGGAGGCAACCTCGGTCATTTCCACCATAAA
>DNXM01000142.1:350-6068 GCA_003505905.1 Oscillospiraceae bacterium | reverse complement strand
AATTTGAAACACCTGCTCGCCCGTGTGCTTGGCAACGGACAGCACTTCGGGAATGATGTCACCTGCCTTGCGCACCACAAGCGTATCGCCGACGGCAATGCCTTTTTCTTGGATAAAATCCTGATTATGGAGCGTGGCACGGCTCACGGTCGTGCCTGCCAGCTCAATCGGGTCAAACACCGCCGTTGGGGTCAGCACACCCGTGCGCCCGCCGGCAATTTCAATTTCACGCAAAACGGTCTGTTTTTCCTCGGGCGGATACTTAAACGCAATCGCCCAACGGGGAAATTTTGCCGTGCTGCCCATTTGTCTGCGCTGAGCAAAATCATCCACCTTAATAACAGCGCCGTCAATGTCGTAGGGCAAACTGTTTCGTTTTTCGCCGATTTTTCGCACCTGTTCGATGACTTGGTCAAAGACTTCGAATCGGCAATAATCGGGAACGGTTTGAAAGCCGAGCTGTCGCAAAAAATCAAGTGACTGTTTATGAGAAGTGAGCGTTTCGCCCTCGATTTGCTGAATATTGAACAAAAACATATCAAGCTTACGGCTTGCCGTCACGGTGCTGTCCTTTTGGCGCAAAGAGCCTGCCGCCGCATTGCGGGGATTCTTGAACGGCTTTTCGCCGGCTTCATCCTGCCGTGCAATCAACTCGTTGAAGCTTGAACGAGGCATATACACCTCACCTCTTACCTCCAAAAACGGCAGAGCCTTGCTCAGCTTTTTCGGCACAGAAGCAATGGTCAACACATTTTCGGTGATATCCTCGCCCGTGTCGCCGTCCCCTCGGGTGGACGCACGCACAAGCGTACCGTTGCGGTATTCCAAGCTCACGGAAAGTCCGTCGATTTTCGGCTCAACCACATAAGCGGGATGCCCTGTGCTCTGCTGTACACGGCGGTCAAAGTCCCACAGTTCTTCTTCACCGAACGCATCCAGCAGGCTTTCCATACGCACGGAATGAACCACGGGCGTAAACATGGTGCTCGCCTTTCCGCCGACACGCCTTGTGGGAGAATCCTCGGAAAGAAAGCGTTCATCGGTTTCCTCCAGCGTTTTCAGTTCACGCATGAGCATATCATATTCATAATCGCTGATTTCGGGAGCATCTTGATTATAGTATCGGTCAATGTGATAGTTCAGCTGTCGGCGCAGGTCTTCCACCCGTGCTTCGGTTGCCTCAAAATCGGTCATGGCGTTCTCCTCCGTGTAAATTCCAAGGATAAAAAGCTCTTGGTCTAACCAATTTATTATACCAAAAAAAAGACTGTTTTTCAACTTTTCCCCGTACTTTTTTTGCATTTTCACGCCGTCTGACAATGAATTTAATGAAAACTTTTTTAATTTCAAAAATAGGTATAGTATAAAGGAAAATTTGTGATATAATAGGAACATTGCATTATCCCCAATACCGAAAGGAAAGGATTTTTCGGATGAATTACGATTACTCCATCACATCCCCGATTCGAGGCATGAAATTTTGTTCCGTCGACACCAAAAAGAATTTTAAGGTTGCGGTCATTTCCGCTCGCTTTGCGTTTCCGCTTACGGGCGACATTGCCGCTCGAGCCTTGCTTCCGTTTTTGCTCAAGCGCACCTGCAAAAAGTACCCGACCCTGACCGAGATGAACCGCCGTTTGGCTTCTCTTTACGGGGCGATGCTCAGCGCATCGGTCACAAAGAGCGGTGAATCACAGATTCTCACCTTCAGCATCACATCACTCGAAGACCGTTTTGCTTTGGACGGCGAAAAGATTTCTTCGGATTTGACGGATTTGCTCTTGGATGTTTTATTTGAGCCGAATTTGACCGACGGTGCTTTTGCGCAGGAGGATATCGAACGGGAAAAGCGCCTGCTGATTGAGCACATTGAAAGCGAGCTGAATGACAAACGGTATTATGCCGCCAAGCGCTGTAACGAAATCATGTGCGAAAATGAGCTGTATGCGCTCGACCGCTACGGCAAAACCGAAGACATTCAAACGATTGATTCCGTTCGTTTAATCAAAGCGTGGAAAGAGATGCTCTCCAACGCAATCATTTTTGTTTCCGCCGTAGGCAGCATGAACACTGCTTTGGTGCAGAGCCGTTTTGAGCAGAAATTCGAAAACATCGACCGTTCACGCATCAACGATATTCACACCGAATTCATCACCGTCCCCTACGAAACACACCGTGTGAAAGAAGAACTGCCTGTCAAGCAGGGCAAGCTCGTCATCGGCTACCGTGCCGGCATGACCGACCCCGACGACAACGATGCCGCCATCAAAGTCATGGCGGATATGTTCGGTGGCGGTGTTTACTCCAAGCTCTTCACAAATGTGCGTGAAAAAATGAGCCTTTGTTATTACTGCTCCGCCGGGTTCAATTCCGCCAAGGGCATCATCACCGTGCAGAGCGGTATTGAAAACGAAAACGAGCAAAAGGCGATTGACGCCATCACCCAACAGCTCAACGACATGAAGGCGGGCAACTTCACCGACGAAGATTTGGAAGCCTCGCACAAAGGCTTAACCAACCTGATTAACGGCGTATGCGACACGCCCGAGGGAATCGACCGCTGGTACTCCAACCAAATGCTTGACGCAAGCATTGAAACGCCCGAGGAATATGTTGAACGCATTTGTGCCATCACAAGAGAACAGGTCATTGCCGCCGCTTTGATGGTGGAGGAAGACACGATTTATATGCTGGCGGGAACGCTCACCGAGGAGGAAGAAACCGATGAGAACTGAAATTTATAATGAACTGCTCGATGAAAAATACTACCACATCGCTCACCCGACGGGCTTAAACATTTATGTTATGCCGAAGGTCGGCTATTCGGGTGCCTATGCGGTGTTCGGCACGAACTACGGTTCGATTGACACGAAAATCCGCAACGAAAACGGTGAGAGCGTCGATATTCCCGAAGGAACAGCGCACTTTTTGGAGCACAAGCTTTTTGAAAGCGAAGATTTGGACGCCTTTGAACGCTACGCCAAAACGGGCGCAAGCGCAAACGCTTTCACCTCCTTTGACAGCACCTGCTATCTGTTCAGCTGCACGGGCGACTTCAACGCTTCCCTGCGCATTTTGCTCGACTTCGTTCAGTCCCCGTACTTCACCGAGCAGACGGTATCCAAGGAGCAGGGCATCATCGGGCAGGAAATCACCATGTACAAGGATGTTGCCGATTGGGAAGTGCTGTTCAATCTGTTGCGTGCGCTTTATCACAAGCACCCTGTGCGCATTGACATTGCCGGCACGGTGCAATCCATTTCCGAAATCACTGCGCAGACACTGTACGACTGCTACCGCAATTTCTATAATCTGAACAATATGGCTCTTGCCATTTCGGGCAATGTGGACATTGACGAAATTGAAAAAATCTGTGACGAGCTGCTCAAGCCCTCCGAACCGTTTTTGTTTGAGCGCAAGCCTGCGGATGAGCCGGATGAAATCTGCTGTGACTATATCGAAGAAAAGTTGAGTGTAGCTGCTCCCATCTTCTCACTCGGCTTCAAAGAAAGCTACGGGTTACCCAAGCAAAATCTCAAGCAAAAAGTTGCCACCGATATTTTAATGGAAGTTCTTGCCGGCACAACTTCTCCGCTTTACAACGAACTGCTTGAAAAAGGCTTGACCAACACAAGCTTCGGCTTTGAGAGCTTTTTCGGCTTTGGTTACGGTGCGTCCATCTTCAGCGGTGAATCCAAAGACCCGAAGGCCGCCGCCGAGCTGATTCAAGCCCGTATTGCCCAAGCAAAAGAAACCGGCATTTCCGAAGAGGAGTTTGAAACCGTTCGCCGCAAGCTTTACGGCAGACTGATTATGAGCTATAACGATGTCGACGACATTGCCAACACCTTTGTCGGCGCACACTTTGACGGCGAAGATATTTTTGATCCGCTCGAGGTATTCCGCACCATTCGGCTTGCCGATATTAACAAAGCGTTGCAACACATGATGCGTGACGGATATGCAGCACTTTCCGTTATCAATCCCATCGAATAGGAGGACGAACTATGGACTCTACGGTTGTTACTTTCACGGGGCTTGACCGCACCTTTACGGTCAGCTCCATTTTGGCTCAATTCAATCTGTTCGGGCAGGAAATCACCGTTCGCTGGTACGGCGCAATTATCGCATTCGGTTTTTTGCTCGCCGTGCTCATGGGCGGCCGTATGGCGTACAAGTGGAAAATGAGCCTTGACAAAATGATTGATGTGCTTATTTACGGCACTTTGGGCGGTATCATCGGCGCAAGACTGTATTATGTCATCTTCCGTTGGTCGTATTATTCCCAGCACTTGGACGAAATCGTTCAAATTTGGAACGGCGGACTTGCCATATACGGCGGTATCATCGGCGGTCTGCTTGCCGCTTTTATCACCTGCCGCATCAACAAGCTGAATTTTTACAATTTGTTGGACTGTGCGGGCGTAAGTCTGCTCATCGGTCAGGGCATCGGGCGTTGGGGCAACTTCGCCAACCAAGAGGCTTTCGGCACAAACACAACCATGCCATGGGGCATGAAAAGTGAAAAAACGGTCGAATATCTTTTGGATAATCAGACCGAGCTGAAAACACTCGGCGTGAGTGTTGACCCGTATGCCCCCGTGCATCCGACCTTCCTCTATGAGTCGCTTTGGTGCTTGGGAAGCTTCATCATTCTTTACATCATGTACCGCAAATTCCGCAAATTCAGCGGTCAGCTTTTCCTTTCCTACGGTGTGCTTTACGGCACAGGGCGAGCCATTATCGAGGGCTTTCGCACCGACAGCCTCTACATCGGCAGTACCTCCCTGCGTGTTTCACAGCTGCTCTCCATGGTGGTCGTTGCGGTATTCCTGACACTTTTGATTATTAAACTCATCCAAACAAAAAAACACCCCCAACCGATTGAGGGTGTCGATTTCTTCCCCGAGGAAGAAAAGAAAGACGAAAAATCCAAAAAGAACGCAAAGCTTACGCAAAAGGATTTGACCGAGCTTGCCCGCAAGCGGGAAGAACGCCTGCTCGCCAAAGCGGAAAGCGAAAAAGAACCGGAAGAATCTTTTACCGAAGAAAAAGTGGATGAAACGGTCGAAACCTCTGCGGAATAACCGTTATTCCGCAGAATCGGCTTCGATGGCTTTTTGCGCCACGGAACGGATATCGTCCAATGTTTTCAATTCGCAAATCTCCCGTCGAAGTGCCGCCGCACCCCGAATGCCCTTCATATACCATGCGGCGTGCTTGCGTGCTTCGAGCATGGCAACCTTTTGCCCCTTGTATTCGCACATTTTTTCGGTGTGCTCCAACATGATTTTCATGCGTTCCTCGACGGGCGGTTCGGGCAAAACCGTGCCGTCTGTCAGATACGCTTGAATCTGCCGAAAAACCCAGGGGCGACCCAGCGCACCCCGACCGACCATGACGGCTTCACACCCGGTTTGTTGCATCAGCCGTGCCGCCGACACACCGTCGGTCACATCGCCGTTGGCGACAATCGGGATTTGTACCGCCTGACGCACCTGTGCAATGCAATCGGTCAAAACAGGCGGCGCATACATTTGCGCCTTGGTGCGGCCGTGCACCGTAATCATGGCAACGCCTGCCGCTTCACACCGTTTTGCCAACTCCACACAGTTGATATGCTCTTCATCCCAACCGACACGCATTTTCACCGTGACGGGGATTTCGACCGCTTCACATACGGCACGAACGATTTTTTCCGCCAACTCGGGCTGCTTC
>DNXM01000142.1:0-334 GCA_003505905.1 Oscillospiraceae bacterium | reverse complement strand
AGCGCCGAGCCACCGCCGTTGCCGGCAATTTTCGGAGCCGGACAACCCATGTTGATGTCAATTACATCGGGCGAAAAAAACAGGCATTTTTCCGCCGCTCTCGCCATAAATTCGGGCTCGTCGCCGAAAATCTGCGCCGCCGCAGGATGCTCCTGCTCGGACAGCTCCAACAATTCACGGGACTTTCGGTCCTGCATACAAAGCCCTTTTGCGCTGACCATTTCGGTGACCGTATAAGACGCCCCGAATTGAACGCACATTTCACGAAAGGCACGGTCTGCCACACCTGCCATGGGGGCAAGTGCCGCCGAGCCTTTCCATTCAACACCTCGAA
>DNXM01000076.1:2857-4023 GCA_003505905.1 Oscillospiraceae bacterium | reverse complement strand
TGTATTTTGCCCGTGGCGGTCAGCAATTGTCTGTGAATGTTGTCGATCGTGAAACGCTGTTGAAAGCACAGAAAGAGCCGGAAAAATATAAAAATCTGGTTGTTCGTGTCGGTGGATTCAGCGCATTGTTTAACGATTTGGATGCCGAATTGCAGCAAAACATCATCGACCGCACGGAGTTTGCGATATGACAGCAAGAATTTTTGATATTCAGCGGTTTTGTCTGCACGATGGACCCGGAATTCGCACAACCGTCTTTTTCAAAGGCTGTCCGCTGCACTGCGTTTGGTGTCATAATCCCGAATCTCAGCAAATTCAAACACAGTTGATGTATTTTGAAAGTAAGTGTGTTCAATGCGGGCTTTGCGTACCAAATTGTCAAGCGAGGGATGTTCAAGGCGGTAAATTTTCACTGAACCGAACTGTGTGTACGCTCTGTGGGCAATGTGTTTCCGTCTGCCCGACGCAGGCAAACAAAATCATCGGCATTGAAATGCAAACCGATGAAATCCTGCAACAGGTTTTACGGGATAAGCCTTTCTTCGGTGACAACGGTGGTTTGACACTTTCCGGCGGTGAGCCTGCGATGCAGCCGACTGTGGCGCTTGATTTGATTGAGAAAGCGGAACAATGCAAAATCGGTACGGTTCTTGAAACAAGCGGATTCGGTCAGACTGCCTTTTTTGAGCAAGCCGCAAAGCATCCGATATTATTTTACTATGATTTGAAAGCCCTTTGCCCCGAAAAACACAAGGCGTTGACGGGCGTTGATAACGAAATCACTCTTGCAAATTTGGAGTACTTGTTTTCCGTGAATTCTCATATTGTATTACGGCTTCCGCTTATCCAAGGGGTCAACGACAGCGATGATGATTTGCGGCTGTTGGCTGAATTTTTGTCGAAACATAAAGAACACTACGAACAGGCTCAAATTATGAAATATCACATATTGGGAAAGACGAAAGCGATTGCAATCGGTCGTGTGTGGACTGCGCCGAATCAAAATGCACCGCTCGAACAGGTTGACCGCTGGTTGACCGCATTGAATGCGAAGGAAAATAAAGTGATTCTCTCTTAATTGACAAATGAAACGGTAGATAGCATGATGAAAAAAACGGTAATCGGTATATGCGCTCATGTGGACGCAGGAAAAACAACGCTCACGG
>DNXM01000076.1:0-2792 GCA_003505905.1 Oscillospiraceae bacterium | reverse complement strand
ACACGGTGATGGATACGCACACCCTTGAAAAGGAGCGTGGCATTACCATTTTTGCCGGTCAAACCACCGTTGAATACGGCGGTTTGGAAATGACGCTGTTGGATACGCCCGGCCATGTTGATTTTTCGGCGGAAACCGAACGAATGCTCCGTGTGTTGGATTATGCCGTTTTAGTCATCAGCGGCACCGAGCCGATTCAATCCCACACCGTCACCCTGTGGAAGCTGTTAAAGGAATACCACATACCGACTTTTCTTTTCGTCACAAAAATGGATTACTCCCGTTTGACAAAGGCGGAAATCCTTGAACGATTGCGAAACGAGCTGAAAGAGGAGATTTTGGATTTTACCGAAGAATCCAAAGATACTGTTTTTGAAGCTGCCGCAACCTGTCGGGAGGAGCTTCTCGATAAATATCTCAATGACGGCGCTTTGAGCAACGGGGATTTAGCAGAGCTGATTGCTCATCGACAAATCTTTCCCTGCTATTTCGGTTCGGGATTGAAGATGGACGGAATCGAAGAATTCCTGCAAGGGCTTGAAGATTACACATTGCCGAAAAAGTATCCGACATCGTTCGGTGCAAAGGTGTTCAAAATTACGCATGACGCGAACGGTGCAAAGCTAACGCATTTGAAAGTGACGGGCGGAGCTTTGCGGGTCCGTGACAGCATTGCATACCTTGATAAGGAAGAAAAAATCAGCGGAATTCGGCTCTATTCGGGCGCAAGATATGTTTGTGTCGACGAGGTTCAATCGGGCAGTATCTGCGTCATAACCGGCTTAACGGCTACGGTCAACGGTATGGGTCTTGGGTACGAAGAGGCTGATGGTGCAATGTTCACACAGCCGCTGATGAATTATCGCATTCGTCTGCCGCAGGGAACGGATGCACAGAGCTTTTTGCCCAAGCTGAAACGAATCGAGGAGGAAGACCCCCAACTGCAGGTTTCGTGGAACAGCCATTTGCAGGAAATTCACGTCGGCTTGATGGGTGATATTCAAGCGGAAATTTTAACAAGCATGATTGAGGAACGCTTCGGCATCACCGTTACAATCGACAGCGGTCGTGTGCTTTATAAAGAATCCGTTGAAGACACGGTTGAAGGCATCGGTCATTATGAGCCGCTTCGTCACTATGCCGAGGTTCATTTGATTTTGGAGCCATTACCGCGAGGAAGCGGACTTGTGTTCCGCTCAAAGTGCAGTGAGGATGTATTGGACCGTAATTGGCAGCGGCTAATCCTGGAGCATATGCAGGAAAAACAGCACCTCGGCGTTTTGACAGGCTCGCCGATTACCGACATGAAAATCACTTTGGCAGCAGGGCGTGCGCACCTTAAACACACGGAAGGCGGTGATTTCCGCCAATCAACCTATCGAGCCATACGACAGGGCTTAATGCAGGCAAAATCCGTGCTTTTGGAACCGTATTATCGCTTTCGACTTGAAATTCCGAGCGAATTCATCGGCAGGGCCATTACCGACTTGCGTATGCGCCACGGCACGGTTTCGCAGCCGGAGGATGCGAACGGATATATGGTGCTGACCGGTCGGGTGCCCGTTGTAACCGTCAACCGCTACGCCGGTGAAGTTTCCGCTTATTCGGGCGGTCGAGGACGCATTTTTTTCACCTTTGACGGCTACGATAATTGCCATAATCCCGACGAAGTAATCAACGAATACGCTTATCAACCCGAAGCGGATTTGGATAATACTCCCGATTCCGTTTTTTGTTCCCACGGTGCAGGCTTTGTGGTAAAATGGGACAAGGTGACGGATTATATGCACATCGACAGCTGTCTGTCAAAGCAGCATCAAACGGTTGAACCCGTGTTAAATCAACGAAATTTTCATATTGATGACAAAGAATTGGAAGCAATCATGACAAGAGAGTTCGGTCCTGCCAAGCAGACATCGAATATATACCGTCCGACACCGAAGCCGATACAAGAAAAGCAGGCGAGCCAGCCAACGGAAAATCCACGAAAAAAGTATTTGATTATTGACGGATACAATGTTATTTTTGCGTGGAGCGATTTAAAAAAATTGGCACAGACGGATTTGGATTTAGCCCGTGAAACATTGATTCATGTTTTGAGCAATTACAAAGCATTCACGCAAACCGAATTGGTGCTGGTCTTTGATGCTTACCGTGTTGCGGGCAACGCAGGAAGCCGACAGGATCATAACAACATCCATGTTGTTTACACGAAGGAGCATGAAACAGGGGACGCTTATATTGAAAAACTGGTTGCCGATATCGGCAAGAACTATAATGTTCGTGTTGTCACATCGGACAATTTAATTCAGCTTTCGGCGGTCCGCTTTGGTGTATTGCGTGTGTCGGCAAATGAATTTGAACGAGAAGTCGAATCGGTTCACGAACGAATTGCCGAATATATACAGAAAATGAGCTTTCAAAAGAAAACAACCATCGGCGAGGGCGCAAAGCGAAAAAACAAATGAATATATTAAAGCCTGTCCGAAGAACAAAACTTCGAACAGGCTTATTGATTATACAGCTGTGTAGGTGAGGATGACATTTTCGTTGAGCTTCACCGAAGCGTCAACCGCAATGTAATCCACTCGAATGTTTACCGCACGGTTGGAAGCAACGGACGGCAAGAACGGCGGGAACACAACGCCGGTACCACCGGCTTCGATGGTCAGCGTATTTCCGAGATAAACCGTCAAACCGTTGACGGTAATCCGTTTAACCGTAATCGCATTTTTGCCGTAATTTGTCAATATTATCTGTGTATCGTTTGAGGAATACGAACCAATCGACAG
>DNXM01000222.1:7316-8136 GCA_003505905.1 Oscillospiraceae bacterium | reverse complement strand
CTTGGCGGTGTTCGCCGATGTTGGTGTGACCGTTTTGGTGATTCTCAATGCCATGCGTATGCTGAAAGCCGATTGAAGAAAAATTACGGTTTGTAAAGCTTTACGGAGAAGCAGAACAAGCAAAAAAAGTCTTTCTTTTGGCAGCTGCCTCGGGAAAGACTTTTTCAACATCGACTGCATCAGAATCGGAATAAATAGTAAAACGAACGAAGCAGCGTGGCGAACAGGTTGTAAACCGAAAAGAAAACCTGCTCCAACGGATTGTCAGCGGTGCGATAATCCGAATCCACTTGTTCGGTAAAGGTGCTGTTTTGATAGGTGTAAAGTGTGGTGTCGACCTTTGACGGATTGTCCTTGTGGATGGTGACGGTGCGTACACCGTAAACGGATGGCTTAGCGAATTCACAGCCGTAAGTCAGCCCAAGCGTCATGCCATCATAAACGCCCGTGTAGCCGTCCAAATGAATGTGACCGAAAAAGGCGGCAACGGTGTTCTTTTGCTTCAAAACGGGGAACTGCGCCGAAGTGCCGCCCGGCTCATAGGGGTCTTCCGTGTGGCCGTTTGCCACGGCGTGATTTAAGCGCACCGCTTTGCCCGAGGAGAGAATGGCACCGTCATCAAACACGGAGCATTCTTCAAACAAATTGCCGACCTCGGCAAATGCCGTGTGCTCAAACGCATAGCAGGGCACACCTGCCGTCGGGTAGTTTTTCAGCCATTCGAGCTGACCGTCGGAAAATCCTCTTGCATCATCAAGGGCAAAAATGCCGCAAACAGGGCGACCGTTTGCCTCAACGGAAATATAGGTGTCGATGTGTC
>DNXM01000222.1:179-7280 GCA_003505905.1 Oscillospiraceae bacterium | reverse complement strand
CGATGTGTCCTTCGGCGTCGTTGCTCATATCCACAGTGACGCAATGCGGATAGGAAGCGAAGATTTTCAGCCAATCCTCATTTTTTATTTGCGTTTTATAGTCATTGTTGCCCATGGCAACGGCGTAGGGGATGTTGAACTTTTCCAGCGGTTCAAACACGGCGGCACAAACGGCTTTAACATTTTCAAGCGTTTTTGCGTAATCGTCTTTTACCAGCACGCCCTCGTGAAACGGCTGTGCATCGCTCGTCAAATCGCCGTAACGGGCGTCTTCCGCAACATCGCCCGTGATGATAATAAAATCAGGCTTTGTGGTTTGAACGGCTTTGGTTAAAAAGTAGTTGAGCTTGTAAGCCGGATAGGCATCGTCCTGCGGGTCGGAAATTTGCAGAATCGTGAAGGTGTCCTTATCACCGAACGAACAGGTTGGCGCCGTTACGGCAAAAGAGTTGACAGTCAATGAAAAAAGCAGGAGAAACGCCAAAAAAACAGAACAAATATTTTTCATAATCATTCTCCGATTGAAAAAGCACCGCAGACCCGGAAAGCCTGCGGTGCGGAATAGGTGTGAATCAGCCCTGTGCGTACGCACCGACCTGCATCATAAAGTCGCCGATTTGTGCGCCGAATTCGGGTGCACCGTCCATAATCAGCTTGCCCTGCTTGCAGGATTCGAGCATATCGTCAATGGACATCAAAATGCCGAGAGCGCTGTCGAAGTTATTAAAGCGCATGGTGAAGAACGGCATAGCACGCTTGTATTCACCACGGCCGGCACGGGACTTGCCTGCCTTAACACGCAGGTATGCGCTGACCTCGGAGTGACCCTCAACCGCCCAAGCATAAACACGGTCGGGGCTTTTGGTTGCCCAATCGTGAACGGCTTCGTGACCGTTCTTGTTCAAGGTGCTGATACCGCTGGAAAGCAGGTAGAAATAGCACTTGACAAGCAGCTGCTTGGTGTCTTCCTCGGTGGGAGGAGTCTTTGCACCGAGCAAATCCGCCATTTTCAGCAAAACCTGCATGAAGTTGGCGAAAGCAACGGGGTGCTTGGCGACACCCTTCATCTTCGGAATGTATTGGGGTTTTATATCGCCCTTGAAAAAGGCGTTGAGTGCTTCAATGCTCTTGAACTCAAGCTCAACATGAGCGTTGTCGGTCAAACGGTCGGTGTGGACGAGCCATTCACCGTTGTTCACAACAAAGTGGGTGCCGACTTTTCCCTCGGGAACATCCGGGCAAAGCGCACTGACCTGATAGATGGAGTGTGCGTGCTCGAATTTTTTGGCGAGGTTCGGGATATCACTTGCGATGACCTTGACGAGCGGCAGAGCGGCACAGAGAAAGATTTTATTGGTTAAAACTTCTTCTCTTGAAGACATAATGAATCTTATCCTTTCTGCGGTGATTTGTTGGGGAAAAGCCTAAATCAGACCTCGTCGTCCCAATCGTCGTCGAGCTCAAAGTCAGCTTTCATGGTTTCACGGACTGCGGCGATGATGCCGTTGGAGTCGATGCCGAGCATGGACATGATGTCCTCGTGAAGACCGATGGGAGCGAACTTATCCTGAATACCAAGGCGCTTGAATGCACAGCCCTTGCCGGTTTCGGCAATGACCTCGGCAACAGCAGCACCCAAACCGCCGATGACGCTGTGGTCTTCTACGGTGATGATGCGGCGAGTGTCGCCGATTGCCTTGACGATTGCTTCACGGTCAATGGGCTTAATGGTGTGCATATTCAGCACACGAACCTTCAAACCGTCGGCGTTTTCAAGGAAGTTAGCTGCCTGAAGAGCTTGGAATGCGCAGGAACCGCAGGCAATAACGGTGATATCGGTACCTTCGTGAAGCTCGACAGCCTTGCCAACCTCGAAGCCGTAATCGGTGGAGGAGTTCAAAACACGGTCGAAACCACGGTTGATACGGATGTAGTAGGGACCGGGGTTCTCATAAGCGGCACGAACGGCATTCACGGTTTCCATACCGTCCGCCGGGCAGATGAGTGTGATGTTGGGCAGAGAGCGAACTACAGCCATATCGCAGATGGCGTGGTGCGTGGAGCCTGCCTGACCGAATGAGGTGCCGGAATGGGTTGCAATGATTTTTGCGTTGACATTCTGGTAGCAGATGTCGGTGTGAAGCTGGTCGGCACTTCTCAAAGCGGCGAAAACCGAGAAGGTGGAAAGGAAGGGAACCATGCCTGCCTTAGCCATACCGGCGGCAACGCCGAACATATTCTGTTCTGCAATACCGACGTTGAAGAAACGCTCCGGGAAATGCTCCTGGAACATACCAATCTTGGTGGATTTACCAAGGTCAGCGGTGAGAGCGACAACATCATCATGCTGCTCGCCCAGCTCAACAAGAGCTTTGCCGTAATATTCCGCTGTTGAAAGTGCAGTTGATTCAACAGCCGTATAAGTCAATCCGCCTGCCATAAATCAAAGTCCCTCCTTCTGTGCTCTCTCGCAGCGCTTCTTGTAGGAAGCCTCGAGGCTCTTCTTGGCGAGTTCGTACTTTTCTTCGTTCAATGCACCGTAGTGCCAATGATAATCGTCCTCCATGAAGTCAATGCAGCAGCCCTTCAGGGTGTTTGCAACAATCATGTAGGGCTTGTCGCCCTTGTTGGCAAGAGCCTCGTCAATGGCATCGCACAGCTCGTTGATGTTGTTGCCGTCAATGTCCTTGACCTCGAAGCCGAACGCACGCCATTTGTCGCAGAAGGGTTCCAGCTTCATAACATCCTCGGTTCTGCCGTCAATCATGCACTTGTTGCGGTCAACAAAGCAGACGAGGTTGGTGATTTTGTAGTGGGCAATGGTCATAGCGGCTTCCCAGTTGGAGCCTTCGTCGCATTCACCGTCGCCCAAGATGCAGAAGGTCTTGTAATCCTTGCCCTTCATTCTTGCGGCAAGAGCCATACCGGCTGCCAAAGACATACCGTGACCCAAAGAACCGGTGGAAGCGTCAACGCCGATAACCTTGTTGGAATCCAAGTGAATACCCATCTTGGAGTTGGTGAGGTTAAAGGTTTTGAGCTGTTCGGGGTCGTTGAAGCCGTAATCAACCAAAACGGGAGCATAAGCAATGCCGGCGTGACCCTTACTCATCACGAAACGGTCTCTGTCTTCCCAGTTGGGGTTGTTCTTGTCCAAGCGCATATACTTGTGGTACAGAACGGTCATCATGTCCATGACGCTCATTCCGCCGCCGATGTGACCGCTGCCTGCCCAAAATGTGGTGTCAAGGCAAAGGTTGCGCAGCTCGAACGCTTTCTTTTCGAGGGCAAGCCATTCATCCTTTTTCAAAGGCATATCATTTTCCTCCTGTTGTGTTTACTTTTTTATTATTCAGAAAAGCTCGGGGTGCTTTTTTGCGACTGCTTTGAAAGCCTCGTCTGCCACTTCAACCGTCAAGTCGATATCCTTATCGGTGATGGCGGCGTTCATGAAGTGGTTGTGGTGGCTTGCGAAGAATACGCCTCTCTTGACGCACTCGGCAATCCATTCCTGATGGAGCATCATGCTGTCATCGTTGGCGACACGAAGATAGAACAAAGCCGGTTCACCGGAAACAATCAGGTTGAAGCCGTTGTTGGCGGCGGCATCCTTCAAGCCGTTGGTGAGCTTAAGACCTTTTTCACGGAACATTTTCGGGGTGTCGAGCTTCTTCATCTTGTTGATGCAGGCGATACCTGCGGCGAAGGGAACACAGCTCATCCAGTAACTGCCGGTGTAGGACAGGGAGCTGACAGCGCTCTTGAGCGATTCTTTACCGCAAAGGCAGGAAACATTCCAGCCGTTGGCGATTGCCTTGCAGAAGCAAATCAGGTCTGCCTCGAAGCCGTAGTAGTGGTCGGAGCCTGCCAAATCAAGGCGGAAGCCGGCACGAACATCGTCAACAATCAAGACAATGCCCTTGCGGGTGCAAAGCTCACGAACCTTCTGCCAGTAACCGTCTGCCGGAAGCTCGTTGTCTTTGTAGTTGCCGTGCATATAGGGTGTTGCGATGAAGGCGGCAACCTCGTTGTCGTTTTCGGCAACCAATTTTTCAAGAGCCTCAAAGTCGTTCCAATCCACATAAAGATTGTTAGCAACATCCTCGGGGATAACGCCGGGGTAGTCAACCTTTTGCGTCCAGGGAGAAATGCCGTGATAGAAACCGTTGACGAAGATAATCTTCTTGCGGTGAGTGGCGGCACGGGCGGTCATGATGGCGCAGGTGGTGACATCGTTGCCGTTCTTGGCAAAGAAAGCCCAGTCGGCGGTTGCGACGGTGTCAACCATCAGTTCGGCAAATTCGACCATGATTTTGTTCGGGGAAGTGGTGCAGTTGCCGAGCTTGGACTGTGCGATGGCGGCGGCATCAACATCCTTGTCGCAATAGCCCAAAACGTTGGGACCGTATGCACACATATAGTCAATGTACTTGTTGTCGTCAACATCCCAAAAATAAGCGCCCTTGGCGTGGTCGCCGAACAGCGGCCAGTCGGATACGGGGATGAAGTTGCCTTCGGCAGGGCCGAGGTGACCGTAAACGCCGGAGGGAATTACTTTGGTTGCACGGTTGAAAAATTCACGGCTTTTGTCGTGTTCATAAATCGGAAAACTCATCTTGCAGTACCTCCGTTATGCCAGATACAGAGCTACTCGGTCGAGTATTCTGTTCAGGTTGTCTATCATGTTAATCATGCCTCTCATCTCGATGGAGCCTTCACCGATGCAGGCAACGGCGTTGACTTTTCCGTCAAACAAATCACGGGCAAGGTCAATGCTTTCGAATTCCATCAAGGCTCTGGGGCTTTCACTTGCCTTTTTGATGGTGACAAGTCTGTGATTCTTAACACGGATGGTGGCGGCAGGACCGTTCTTGATGCCGAAAGCGATTTCGCCGTCGGGAATTAAATGAGCGGAGAATTTGCCGATTTCATCGTTGTTGGCAATCTGAGCCAATGCGACGGCGATGGTGTAGAACATCAGCTTTGTGCTGATTTCAAAAAACTCACGGTCTTCAAGGTCTTTGGGGTCGGGACGCATGAAAGCCGTCAAACGGTCAGTCAAAGCGGTGAAGGTCTTGAGCAGGAAGTTGATGTGAGTAAGGCCCTTTGTGGGAATCGGGGTAACGGTTCCGTCAAATAAACCGTTGAACTTTTCGCAGGAAGCGAAGGGGATTTTGATGTCGCAGTCGCCGAGACCCTGTTCCAAGCGGCATTTGCCGTTTTTGAAATAAAGGGTAGCTTTCGGACCGCCGGTAACATCGAAGCCGATGGAAATCGGTTTTTGGTTTGAAAGCATTGCGCTTGAAGCGGTGTCAAGCTCGCAAAGGTTTTCAAGGGTTCCGAAAATAGCATACATATTGATGTATGCCATTGTTCTTGAATCTGTCAAAGCACATTCCTCCTTGCAAGGCACATTGATTTTTTGTGTTTTCACACTGCGCCTAATATATCGTTCTAATATTACCAAATTATCCTATCGCTTGTCAATCATTTTGGGTGTTATTCACAATTATTTTAATAATATTACGCAATTTCTTCTGTTTTATCTTCGTTTGACTGCATTGTGATATCCCGAATCCATCTGAAACGGTTCACTTTGACGGCGGCAACGGCACATTTTGTCACCTGGTCGGACTTGAGAAAAGCAAAGGTGACGGCAGGCGGCCAATGAAAAACAAAGGCGGAGAGCAGCGAAAGCGGCAGCACAATGCCCCACATAAAAATCAAATCATTGCGGAAGACGAAGTTGGTTTCGCCGCCGGCACAGACAATTCCGGTCAAGCACGGGCACTCATAGGCGGTGCCGACCGTGGTGACGCACAAAATGGTCATAAACAGGTTTGCCAACGCTTTTGTCGGTGCGCTGACCTGTTTGTAGAACAGCAAAAACAGCGGACGGGAGAAGAACAAAACGGCTCCCGAAGCCAAGCCGATGAGCAGAAACAGCACTTGAAGGGTTTTGGCATATTGCTTGACCAAATCAAGCTTGTTTTCGCCGATGGTTTTGCCGATGATAACGGAAGCGGCACTGCCTGCGGCATAGAGCACAACGCTGATGAGCTGAAAGACGGTGGTGGCAATGGAGTTTGCGCTCAACACCGATTCCGAGCCTAAATGACCGAGAATAACACCCTGCACCGCCATGGCGATGCCCCAGCTCAGGGAAGAGAGCGTGAGCGGAAAACCGACCTTGAAAAACAGGCGGACAAAGGATTTTTCCAAATAGAAAAAGTGGCGGAGCTTCAGCCGCAGTGTCTTTTCCACGGCGAAAACATAAATCAGCACCACGGCAAACTCAATCAGCCGGGAGATGAGTGTTGCAATGGCGGCACCCCGAATGCCCAAGGGCGAAAAGCCGAGATGACCGTAGATTAAGATGTAATTTAAGAAAACATTGGATACGAGCGCGGACAGCGACACCACAAAGCCGATGCGTACCTTTTCGATGCTTCGCATTAAGGCAAGCAAAAGCTGGGTGATGAGGAAAAACGGATAAGAAAAGCAGGTGATTAGCAGATAGGGGATGCCCTCGTTGACCACAGCGGTTTGGTCGGTCAAAAGGGAAAGGGAAGCCCTTGGGAAGAACAGCACCGCACCGAACAGAATCAGCACAAATGCCATGCCGATGGCAAGCGTTACGCCGAAACAGCGCTTGATGGGTGTCAGCTCTTTTTTGCCCCAATATTGAGCGGTCAGAACAATCAAGCCGTTGGCAAAGCCCATGGCAATCATCTGCACCAAAAACTGAATTTGGTTGACGACCGAAACGGCACTCAGCGACAATTCACTGTAGCCGCCAATCATGACGTTATCTGCCAAATTAACAGCGCAGACGATGACATTCTGCAAAGAGATTGTCATCGCCATGGTAAAAAACATTTTATAAAATTGTTTATCCCGTACAAATAATTTTTTCATCGTCTGCCGCCTTATTCTTTCGTTCTTCTGGTGTCAAGCACCTTTTCCATGGCACGCTCAATAACACGGTTGTTGCGTTCCATCGGGTATTCCTTGGCGGTTTCAATGAGCATATCGGTGAGCATTTCACCACGCAAATCGTCCACATAACGGGTGCGATAATGGGTGTAGTTGTTGACATCG
>DNXM01000222.1:0-154 GCA_003505905.1 Oscillospiraceae bacterium | reverse complement strand
ACGAACGACAAGGAAAATGTATTCCTCCGTTTCGATAACGGTTGGTTTGTTGTAGGCGAGAGAGGAAACTTTTTTCAAAAATCCCTCGGGGTAGGCAGAACTGTTAACGGAAACAAAAATCGGGCTAACTTCAATATCGCCGTTCACCTCCGCA
>DNXM01000017.1:6616-7141 GCA_003505905.1 Oscillospiraceae bacterium | reverse complement strand
CCTTGGTGCCGTCGGGCTTGGTGTAAGCCTGAACGGGAACCTTTTTGCCGCCTGCGCAGTAGATTTCAACATCCTTGTACGGAAGCTCGACCTTGGCGGTGACATCGTTGCCCAAGGAGTTGAACAGGGCGAAGGGCTTGCCGTAGGTTTCACTGCCGTCAATGCAGCCGGCTACGGTGTCAAGAGCCTTGTCCTTTGCTTTGGCAACAATGGCAAGAATCTCTTCGTATTCTCTGCACATATCGTGGAACACTTCCGTGATGTGAGAACCGGGCAAACCGTCATGGAACTGCGAGGTCAGCAAGCGCTGCCAAGCTTCGTTAAGCTGCTCGAGCGGATAGGTGTCACCCATTTTCATGGCGATGGAAGCAAAAATCTCGGCTTGACGCAGCTCGTTTTCGCACTTGCGGTTGTATTTCTTCAGCAGAGCCTTGGTGGTGTGGACGCCACGGTGCTCTTCCAAATACAGCTCGTCCTTCCAAGTCGGAATATTGGTGTCGGTTGCCTTTGCCTTCATGCGGGCAA
>DNXM01000017.1:0-6553 GCA_003505905.1 Oscillospiraceae bacterium | reverse complement strand
GCCCGGGAAGTCCTTCAAACGACGGGCGTATTCAATCATGTTTCTGGTAGGACCGCCGCCGCCGTCACCCCAGCCATAGCAGTACATGGATTCGCCGATGGTCGCCTTGTCGGTGTAACGCTCCCAGTTCATCTTCAGGGAGTCCGCCTCAACCGTGCCGATGAAGTGGGTCGGCGGAACAATGGAGAACACCTTTGAGCCGTCGGGACCTTCCCACCAGAAGGTGCGGTACTGCCACGGGTTGGTGTCGTTCCAAATACCCATCTTGTGGGTGACGAAATATTCCACGCCTGCCTTCTTCAAAATCTGCGGCATGGCGTAGCCGTTGCCGAACACATCGGGCACCCAGCAGGTTTTCGGGGTGATGCCGAAGGTTTTTTCGGCGTAGCGGATGCCGTGGAGAAGCTGACGGGTGAAGGATTCACCGCTGATGAGGTTGCAGTCCGGCTCAACCCACATGGCGCCGATGTATTCCCATCTGCCTTCTTCAATGCGCTTTTTGACCTGTTCAAAAAGGCTCGGGTAGCGGTTTTGCATTTCAACATAGGTGGGAACGGTGCTCTGCGAGAAAATGAAGTCGGGATACTGCTCCATCAAACGGAGCATGGTGGCGTGGGTACGACCGAGCTTGCGGATGAATTCCTTGTATGCCCACATGAAAACAAGGTCCAAATGGGAGTTGCCGACCAAAGCCAAATTGCCCTCGGAAGCGTAATTCGGGTTGTTAAAGACCTTATCCTGAAGCACTTTTTTTGCCAAACGAAGCTCGGCTTTGAAGGCTTCACCGTCCAAGTCAAAGTTGACATGGGTGAACGCTTCTTTCAATGCGGCACGAATCACATCGCCCAAGCCCTTGTCGAGCACCGGCATGAACAGGGCGTTGAAAACGGCTTTGAAATCCCAATAAACATCTTCAATTTCGGGGTCGACACAGCCGATGAAGGAGCAGGAGAGCGTTTTAACGGTGGACTCGTTCGAGTGCCATACATAGTAGGATTCAATATCAACATCGTAATGCTCGTCGCCCTTGGCGCAGTCGGTGAGCAGAACGCTGTTGCGGAACGGGTCAAGGCCTTGATACGGTTCGCCGTTGAGCGTGAGCAGGCTGTCACCGCCGAAATAGACGTTCAGCGTAACTTTTTTGCCCTTGAAACGCTCGGGCATATCAAAGGAGTTTTTGAAAAATGCGCTCCAGCCGTTGTTGCCCCAGGTGTCGCCGACATTCAAATCCTTCCACTCATCGTAGAAATACTCGTATTCGCCGGGAGCCTTGTAGATGCACTCTCTCATTTTCCAGGCGGGAATGGATTCAATATCCGTGAAAATTCTTTTCTTCAGGGCTTTCAGTTTTACTTTCACCAAGTCGTCAAACGAGAAGATACCTCTCTGCTTGCCCTTGGTGCTGTCACGCCAGTCGTCAACATGGGCGTCCATTGCGTCCAACGAAGCGACGGCATCGAGATTTTTGATTTCCGACAAAAGTCAACATCCTTTCTTGAACAGAAGCCGAACGCTCGCCTCCTGCGGTTTTGAAAATTATGCTCCTACAGTATAACATAAAACAAGTCCGTATTTCAACATGGATAAGAAGAAAAGAATTTAATTTTTTCATTTACTTATTACCGAAAATGTGGTACTATAAGACGAATATTGTTTTGAAAGGAACTCGAACTATGCTTCTTGATAAGACTCTCTACATTCCGGATTTGGGCGAAGTCGGTGCCGACAGCGGTTTCCATCTGCTCAACGCAACGGAGGACGGCAAGTTTGTTGCCGGAAAGAACGGTGTTGAATTTGTTGTTGCCACCGGTGACAACAAGGTTGAATTTGTTTCGTTCGGCACGCACTCCTTGGCTTGCGTCAAATCCGCAATCGCTTACCCTGTTTACTATCCCGTTGCTCCCGTCAAAACCGAATATCCGCTCAGCGCCGTGTTGATGGATTTGGACGGAACGACCGTGCGCAGTGAAGATTTTTGGATTTGGATTATCCAAATGAGCACCGCAAGTATGCTCGGCAACCCGAAATTTGAATTGGAAGAGGCGGACTTGCCGTTCGTTTCCGGTCACAGTGTTTCCGAACATTTGCAGTACTGCATTGACAAATACTGCCCCGGCGAATCGCTTGAAAAAGCCCGTGACTTCTATTTTGAACATACCCACCGTGAGATGGAAGAAATTATGGCAGGCCGTGGCAAGGACGGCGCCTTCACGCCGACCGTCGGTGTCAAGGATTTCCTGCTCGAGCTTAAGAGCATGGGCATCAAAATCGGCTTGGTCACTTCCGGCCTTTACGAAAAAGCATGGCCCGAAATTCTTTCTGCCTTCCGCACCCTCGGCATGGGTGACCCGAAGGATTTTTACGATGCCATCATTTCCGCAGGCTTCCCGCTTCGCAAGGGCAGTGTCGGCACACTCGGCGAGCTTTCGCCCAAGCCGCACCCGTGGCTCTATTCCGAAACCTCTATTGTCGGTTTGGGTCAGGCGTTTGCCGACCGTAACCATGTCATCGGCATTGAGGACAGCGGTGCAGGTGTTTGCTCGGTGCGTTTGGCAGGCTACACCACCGTCGGTATTGCCGGCGGCAACATTGAGTCGAGCGGCACCAAGGCGGTCTGCTCGCACTTCTGTAACAACTTCGAAGAAATTATGAAAATCATCAAAGGATAAAGGAGAACGAACATGGACGAAAAAGATAAGATTCAGTGTCACTTTATATCCAACACCCACTGGGACCGTGAATGGCGTTTTTCCGCTCGCCGCACGCAGTATATGCTGGGCTATATGCTGGATATGCTCATGGATATTTTGGATAAGTTCCCGAGCTACCGTCACTTCCATCTGGATTCCCAGACGATGCCTGTGCAGGACTATCTCGAAGTGTATCCCGAAAAGAAAGAAAAGTTCAAAAAGTATGTTTCCGAGGGCCGCATCGGCATCGGACCCTGGTTCGCTTTGCCGGATGAATACACCGTCGGCAGTGAGGCACTCATTCGCAACCTCCTCCTCGGTCACAAAATCGCTCGTGAAATGGGCGGCGTGAGCAAAACGGGTTATTCGCCGTTCGGCTGGGGTCAAATTTCGCAGCTGCCTCAAATTTACGCAGGCTTTGACATTCACTTTGCCTCGTTCTACCGTGGCATCAACGAATATGTTGCGCCGAAATCCGAGTTCTATTGGGAAAGCCCCGACGGCACCCGTATTTATGCGTCCCGTTTGGGCAAGCGTCCCCGTTACAATGTTTGGTATGTCGTTCAGCGTCCCGTTTACTATAACCAGCAAAACGAGAACAACCGTGACATGGTTTGGAACGATAACAACGGTGTGTTCAAGCTGATTGACCGTGATTGGAAGCTCGACTATCAGTACACGCATCCGTTTTATGAGTATCACAAGGAGAATATCAAAGACCGTGCCGACCAGGCAATCCGTGAGCAGGATAACGATTGGACCACACCGCACCGCTTTTGGAGCGACGGTCACGATTCCTCCTGCCCCGATGCCCGTGAGGTTCAGTTGATTGAGGATTTGGATGCCGCTTTGCCGAATGCCTGCGTGTTCCATTCCACCTTAAAAGAGATGGAGCAGGGCGTTATCGACTGCTTCAAGCCCGATTCCCCTGTGCTCAAGGGCGAAATGCGCTGCCCCTACACCAAGGGCTCCGTCAGCTCCATGTGCGGTTGGATTCTTTCCGCCCGTACCTACATCAAGCAGACCAACTTCGACACCGAGCGCCGTTTAATCAACTATGCCGAGCCGTTTGCCGTGTTTGCTTCTTTTGAGGGCGCCGTTTATCCGCAGGGCTTTTTGGATTTGTCCTACAACTACCTGCTTCAAAACCACGGCCATGACAGCATCGGTGCCTGCGGTCGTGATATCGTTTATGAGGATGTTATGTCCCGTTTCCGTCAGTCCTCCGAGCTTTCCAAGTGCGTGTTTGAGCGTGCGTTTATGGATATTGCGGGCGATATTGATTTGTCCTCTTTCTCCCGTGACGATGCGGCGATTGTCGTATTCAACCCGGCTCCGTTCAAGCGCAGTGAAACCGTCAACATCCGTGTGGAAATTCCGCAGGAGTGGAAGGCGGATTCGTTCCGCATCAGCGACGAAGAAGGCAACAGCTATAAATATCAGATTATTTCTTCCAACAAGGATAACCGCCAAATCATTCAAAACCCGAACGACACGGCGAACGTACTGCACACGCAGCAGTATTTGATTGCCCTTGAAGTGAAGGATATTCCCGCTATGGGCTATCGCACCTTTAAGCTGGAACCGCTTCACAATGTCCGCAAGACGACCCCTGTTACCATGCTTAAGTCCAACCGTGTGATGGAAAACGAATTCCTCCGAGTTACCATCAACGACAACGGTACTTTTGATGTTGTGGATAAGGAGAACGGCAAAGAGTACACCTCCTTGAACTACTTCAAGGACAGTGGTGAAATCGGTGACCCGTGGAACCATGTTGTTCCCGAGTTTGACGAAACCTTCACCACATTGAGTGAAAGACCGATTGTCACCTTGCTTCGTCAGGGCGAATTCGAAACCTCGTTCAAGGTTTCCTACCGCTGGATGCTGCCTGAAAAGCGCAGTGCAGATGAGCGCTCCCGCAGTGAGCATCAGCTGCCCATCGACATTGATTCCGTGATTACCCTGCGCAAAGGCTCTCGTTTGGTTGAGGTGGAAACGACCGTCAATAACCGTTGCGAGGATCACTATTTGCAGGTTGCATTCCCGACCGATTTGAAGGCGGATTACTCGTGGGCACAGAGCCAATTCGATGTTATTGCAAGACCCATCGAGAAGCCCGATTATTCGCTCTATGACGAAATTCCGATGACCGAAATGCCCATGAATTCATTTGTTGATTTGACGGACGGCAAGATCGGCGCCGCTCTGCTCAACACCGGCATCAAGGCATTTGAAGCAGGCGATGACGAGCGCAGAACAATGTATATCACCCTGCTGCGTTCTTATCCGCTTCGCATTTGCGTCACCTCCGATATGCAGGATTACAGCGATTGGGATAAGGGCTCACAGTGCATCGGCAAGAACACATTCCGCTATGCGTTCATGCCGCATAAGGGCAACTGGGAGGAAGCAAACCTGTGGCAGGCAAGTGAGCAGTTCAATCTCTATCTCACCGCCGCACAGCTTGCGCCGACCGCACACGGCAAAACGCCGATGACCCATTCCTTTATCGAGCTGAAGGATGAAAACCTCAACATCTCCGCCATCAAGAGAAGCGAAGACGGCGAAGGCTGGGTTGTTCGTTTGTTCAATCCGTCCGACAATGCGGTGAAGAACGCCATTCGTGTCAATGGCGGCATTGCTCCTGCGGCTCCGCAGTCCCCGGTTGAGCGTCAAAAGGCGGAATTTGAATTGCCCGCATACACCGGCAAGCCGTGGTCAAAGGTCCAGCTCGTTACCTTGGAGGAAAAGGATGAGAAAGACCTTGCGCTCAATGCCGACGGCTTTGTTGATTTTGAAATCACCGGCAAGAAGATTCTTACCTTGAAATTTATCGGCTAACAGAATAAACGGGGCTGTTACGCAGTCCCGTTTTGACTTTTTATCAAAATCCGGAAAAGAGGCAGTTGTATGAAATATTTGAAAACAATTCTTGTGCTTGTTCTTGCTATTCCGCAAATTCTTTCGCCGGTTTGGGCGTCGCTCTTCAAGGGTGAGGACAGCTTTTTTGAAGCTTGGTCACCCGAACAAACCTACACCTCCGACTATTGCATCGAGCTGAAAAAAGACCCGAAAGAAGATTTTGTAATCCTCAACTTTACCGATGTTCAAATTGAAAAGTGGGATGCGCAGGGTGAGCTCGGTCGCGCTGCAACGCAGACCATATATAAGCTTATCAAAGAAACCAATCCCGATTTGATTACCGTCACGGGTGACAACGGCTGGTGCACAAGCGCCTATTTGAAATTGATTAAGGACATTGACCGCTTCGGCATCCCGTGGGCACCGGTTATGGGCAACCACGACGGCTCGTGCTGTATCAGCGAGTTTTGGTGCGCCTACAAGCTTTATGAAGCGAAAAACTGCATTTTCAAATTCGGTCCGAAGGGCATGGGCTACGGTAACTATGCCATCAATATCACCGAAAACGGCAAGGTGATTCACACCGTTGTGATGATGGACAGCCACGACGGCGATGAATTCATCAACGCCGACCAGCAGGCATGGTACCGCTGGGTGCTTGAGGGTGTTGCGAAAAAAGAGGGCAGAACGGTGGAAAGCTCGGTTTTCTTCCACATTCCCGTGCCCGAATTTGCCACCGCCTATGCGCAGGCGTATGACAAGCAAAAGAACTGCTTTGTCGGGGATTATGCCGCAACCTCGTTCGGTGTCAACCATGAAGAGGTTTGCTATTCAAACGCAACCAGTCCGTTCTTCGGTCTTTGCAAAGAGCTTGGTACGAAGAATATCATCTGCGGTCACGATCATGTCAACTGCTCCTCCATCCTCTATCAGGGCATCCGCCTGACCTACGGCTTGCACACGGGTCCCGGCGGCTATTGGGAAGAGGAAATGAGCGG
>DNXM01000247.1 GCA_003505905.1 Oscillospiraceae bacterium | reverse complement strand
TGTCTACTCTATGGGGATTATATCAAAAGCCTCCTTCGGGGGGCTTTTTTATTTGGATTTGTACAGTCGCATGGCGTTGGTTACCACAAACAGCGAGCTTAAGCTCATTGCCGCCGCTCCGATCATGGGGGAAAGCGTAATGCCCAAAAGCGGATAGAGCAGTCCTGCAGCGACGGGGATGCCGATTGCGTTATAGAAAAACGCCCAAAACAGGTTTTGCTTGATGTTGCGCAGGGTTCGTTTGGAAAACCGAATGGCCTTGACCACATCGGTCGGGTCGTTTTTCATCAGCACCAAGTCGGCGGATTCCATGGCAATGTCCGTTCCGCCGCTCATGGCGATGCCGATGTCCGCTTGCGCCAAGGCAGGGGAATCGTTGATGCCGTCTCCGACCATCGCAACAAAATTTCCCTTTTGCCGAAGTGCCTGAATTTTTTCCGCCTTTTCGCTCGGCAGGCATTCGGAAATGACCTCGTTGATGCCAAGCTCATCCGCTACATAGAGTGCCGTTTGGGGGTTATCGCCCGAAAGCAGAACCGTTTTTATGCCGAGCCGGGTAAGTGCTTGAATCGTTTCTTTGCTCGTTTCCCGAACGGAATCCGCAACGGCGAGCAATCCAATCGGCTTGCCGTCAAACGAAAAATAAAGCGGTGTTTTTCCTTGCTGTGTTAAGCGGTCGGCTTGGTCGGTCAGCGGTGAAACATCAATGCCGTATTCCTGCATGAGCGCCGAGTTTCCGCCATAAACCGCCTTGCCCTTGATATGGGCGGTGACGCCTTTTCCCGGAATTGCCTTGAAGCCGATGGCAATGTATTTGTCTTCTCTTCTCAACTCGCAAACGGCCTTTGCAAGCGGATGCTCGCTTTTTTCTTCTGCCGCAACGGCGATTTTTACAAGCTCCTTTTCATCCATTCCAAGCGGGACAATGTCCGTAACGCTCGGTTTTCCCGTGGTTAGCGTGCCTGTTTTGTCGAATACAACGGTGTTGACCTTGCTCATGTTTTCGAGCGCCTGTGCCGATTTGATAAGAATACCGTTCGATGCGCTTTTTCCGCTTGCCACCGTGATGGCTACGGGTGTCGCAAGCCCGAGAGCACACGGGCAGGAGATGACCAATACGCAAATGGCATTGGAAAGAGCAAAGCCGATTTCTTGGTTTGCAAGAAGCCATCCGATAAAAGTCAAAAGCGAGATGCCCATGACAATCGGCACAAATATGCCTGCAATGCGGTCGGCAAGGCGTGACACGGGGGCTTTGCTTGCGCTTGCCTGTTCGACCAAGTCGATGATTTGCGCAAGCGTTGTGTCTTTGCCGACTTTGGTTGCCTGCATTTGAAAAGAACCGTCCAAATTGACCGAAGCCGACAGCACGGAATCGTTGATTCCTTTGGATACAGGCATACTTTCACCGGTCAATGCCGATTGGTCTACCTGCGATTCACCTTGTGTCACAAGACCGTCCACGGGGATTTTTTCACCGGGACGAATGACAAGAATATCACCGAGCTGTATGTTTTCGGTCGGCAAGGTGATTTCTTCGCCGTTTCGCAGAACACAGGCGGTTTTCGGCGACAGGTCCATCAATTTGCGAATGGCGGTGTCGGTTTTTCTTTTGGAGCGTTCTTCTAAAAATTTGCCGACGGTCACAAGCGTGAGAATCATCGCCGCCGATTCAAAGTAGAGATTGGATACAAAGTGCTTTGCCAATGCAAGGTCTTGGTGCCCCAATCCGTACCCGATGCAAAAAACAGCAGCAACACCGTAAAGCACGGCGGCGCAGGAACCGAGGGCAACCAGCGAATCCATGTTCGGGGAACGGCGCAGCAGCGCACGAAAGCCCGAATCGTAAAATTTACGGTTGACAAACAAAATCGGAAGCGTCAGCAAAAACTGCAAAAAGGCGAACGATACGCCGTTTTCGACACCGCACAAAAGAGCGGGAAGCGGCGCACCGAGCATATGCCCCGTGGATACATACATTAACAGCGCAAGGAAGATGCCCGACACCGTCAGTCGGGTCTTCATCTTCGGGAAACGGTCGGCTTTGGGCACGATTGATGTTGCTTGAGCGGCTGTTTGTGCCGTGTGAGGTGTGCGAAGCTGTGCGGAAAAGCCGGCTTTTTCTACGGCGGTGATGACGGCTTCGGCATTTAGCTGTTTTTCGTCATATTCGCAAACCATGGTTTTTCCCAACAGATTTACCGAAACGGCAGAAACTCCCTCCAAGCGGGAAACTGCCCGTTCCACCGAAGCGGAACAGGCAGCACAGCTCATACCTTCAATTTGAAAAATTTCTTTCATGGCTCTCCTTTTCTCAAATTGAGAAAGAACGAACGGAACAATCAATCATAAATGCACGGAGTGGTTGAGCTCTCGGGCTTGGTGGTCACTTCCGGTTGAGTGGTCACTTCGGGTGTGCCGGTGGTCGGCTCAACGGGAGTGACTTTTTCCGTCGTGTTGATGGTGTAAACATATTTGTCGTAGAACTCGGAGCTGACAAAATCTCTTGCACGCAAAACAACCTTGCCTGCGTAGCACTCGACTACATAGCCCGTGCCGACGGTGCGGTTGTCACCACGCTCGGGGGTAACACCGAAAGAGGGCACATCGACAAAATAGAGGTTGCCTTGGTTGGTGACGCCCGAATAACCCAACGAGTTGTGCAGATGGCCGGAAGAGAGAATGACAGTGTGGTTTTGGTCGGCATACTTTTTCAGGATGTTGAGCAAAGCGGTGGATTGGTCACCCAAGCCGCCCAAAGCCCAAGCTTCGGTTTGACGGTTGGTGCCGTTAATCGGCTGATGGCACATGACAAAAACAGGCTTGTCGGAGGTAAGGAAGGTGGCGGCAAGCTGTTCATCCAGCCAATTCAGCTGCTCATCGGACAGATAAGCGGAGTTTTGATAGGCAGTGCTGTCCTGATAGCCCTTTTCCGAACCGAGCGCAAAAAATGTGTAGCCGTTTACGGAATATTTGTAGTAGGGGTTGGTGATGTTGGACAGGGTACTGAGGTTATACTTGGTTTTGAAGTTATTGAAATAGTTTTGCGACCAGCAGTCGTGGTTGCCCAAAACAGCAATAACCTTTTTCGCAGGTGCTTTTTTGTTGATAGCCGTGAAAAGTGCGTCATACTGCTCGGTCAAGCCGTTGTTGGTCAAGTCGCCGTTAATCATCAAAACATTGGCGGCAACCTTGCTTGCGGCGATGTCTTTTAAGCCACGCTCAAGGTTGGTTTGCTCGGCTGTGGTTTTGGTGTCGATGTGTGTGTCGGAAATCAACACGGCGCTCATTTTCAAATTGTCGGCATCAATCGGCGCATAACCGGTGCGGTTCAAACCGAAGATGGAGGAAAAAATTGAAAAGAGTACGGCAAAAATGCTTGCCAGCTTCATGAGAAAATCCATTTTTCATTACCTTCTTCTTATATTATTTCCCCATGTGAAGCGAATCAACACGGGAAGAACGGACGATTTCAAGCGGAAAATGCTTCCAACCCTTGCAAAGTTATCAAAAATGTAGTATGATAAAAACAATGACCGATTTTTTAACATTATAACACACCTTTATGCAAAAGAAAAGAACAAAAGTGAAAAATATAACGGCATTTTTTTACAATGTTTCCCATTTTGTGAAAAGAGCCGAAAAAAACAGGAGGATGAGAATATGAAAAGACTACTTGCCGTAATCCTTATCGCTTCGGTCGTGCTTTCTCTGTTCAGCTTGACCGTTTCCGCCAAATCGGTGTATCGTTTGGACGGACTGTGTGAGGATTACTGTGAACTCATGGAAAACGCCGCATACGATATGACGCTGGGCAGTGTTTCCGCAAAGTATGAATCAAACGGAAATCCCGCAACGATTTCAAACGGCAGCGACAGCGGCGGTGTTTCTTACGGCGCTTATCAGTTCGCAAGCAAGTCGGATGTTCCGTTGACCTTTGCGCAGTGGTGCATTTCTTCGGGCGAGGGTATTATGACCGGAACCCGTTTGGTGGCCGCATACAATTTGGACGGCAGGAGCTATTCCACAAACTTTAACACTGAGTGGGTAAATATCTCTTCGGAAAATTCACAGGGCTTTTTGCTGCTCCAACACAAGTACGTTAAGTCAAAGTTTTACGATGTGATGGTTTCCAAGCTTTCCGCTCGCTACAGTGACTTTAACATTGATAATTACACGATGGCTCTCAAAAATGTCATCTGGTCCCGTGCTGTTCAGCATGGCGTAAACAGCAACATGATGTTTGACGCAATCGACAATTTGGGCGGCGTGAGCGGTCATACGGAGGAAGAGCTGATTCGTGCCATTTATGCCCGCAGTGCAAGCCTTGTTTCCACCGCCCCGAATTCGGAGTCCATTGTAATTACCGCCGAATCCGCTTCAAAATACGGCATGAGTGTGTTGATGCTGAAGGGTCGCTATATGCGTTATTTCAGCCGCAATTCATCGGATATTCAGGTGTCGGTTTACCGCCGCTTGACGGTTGACGAGCCGGCGGATGTGTTCGCCCTTTATACCTCCTGCAGCGGAATCACCGTTCAAAACACCACCGTCTGTGCGGAAATAGACAAAGACGATTCCGGGTTGTTGCCCGGTCTTACGGACAGTACGGTTTCAAATCCGACAGGCACCACGACCGATTCAAGCACTTCAACCGGCTTTTTTGCTTCGCTGCTTTCGTTCTTTGAGCTGTTTTCCACGCTCTTTACATCCGTCATCAACATGATTACCAATCTCATCGGCAGCAGCACAGCCGATGAGATTGGTAATCATGTTG
>DNXM01000049.1:6247-6750 GCA_003505905.1 Oscillospiraceae bacterium | reverse complement strand
AAGCGCTGCAACGACTTCGGCGCAGGCGGTGTTTCCGTTGCCATCGGCGAATTGGCGGACGGCTTGGAAATCGACTTGAACGCCGTGCCGAAAAAATATGACGGCTTGGACGGCACCGAGCTTGCCATCAGCGAAAGCCAGGAGCGCATGGCGGTGGTCATCGAAGCCGAGAATAAGGACGCATTTTTGCGTTTAGCCGATTCCGAAAACCTGCAGGCCTGCCCCGTGGCTGTGGTCAAGGCAGAACCGAGATTGGTTATGAATTGGAACGGCAAAAAAATTGTCGACATCAGCCGTGAATTCCTCAATTCCAACGGCGCCGATAAGCATATTGACATTACGCCCGTCGCAGGCAAGTACGAAGACAAAACCGTTAGCGGTTCGTTCGCCGAGGAGCTTAAAGCGGTTGCAGGCGACTTGAACACCTGCTCCAAGCGTGGCTTGTCCGAACGCTTCGACTCCACCATCGGTGCCGGTACGGTGCTCATGCCCTTCGGCGGCAA
>DNXM01000049.1:6027-6183 GCA_003505905.1 Oscillospiraceae bacterium | reverse complement strand
CGCTGATGGCTTTCGGCTACAATCCGTTTATTACCGAAAAGAGTCCCTACCACGGTGCTTATTTGGCGGTTGTGGAATCCATCTGTAAGCTGATTGCAACGGGCGCAAGGTTTGAGGATGTCTATTTGACATTCCAGGAATATTTTGAGCATCCCG
>DNXM01000049.1:0-6007 GCA_003505905.1 Oscillospiraceae bacterium | reverse complement strand
AGGACGGCAAGCGTTGGGGCAAGCCGTTGGCGGCGCTGCTCGGCGCATTTAAGGCGCAGATGAATTTCGGGGTCGGCTCCATCGGCGGCAAGGACAGTATGAGCGGAACATTTGAAGATTTGGATGTTCCTCCGACCCTCGTTTCCTTTGCCGTGACGACTGCAAAAACGCAGGATATTGTTTCCCCCGAATTGAAAAAGAGCGGTCACAAGCTGGTTTGGCTTGCGCCCGAATATGACGAAAACCACTTGCCCGACACCGCTTCCCTGCTCAAGCTGTTCGACAAAGTTTTCGCTCTGCTCAACAGCGGCAAGGCGTTCAGCTGTTACACCCCCGGCATGGGCGGCATAGCGGAGGCTGTGATGAAAACGGCGTTCGGCAACGGCTTCGGTTTTGCGTTTGATTCGGCTCTTACGCTTGAAAAAATCTTCGGCTATGCTTACGGCTCATTCCTGCTTGAAACCGAGGAGGATATCGAGGGAGCCGTCACCGTCGGTACGGTCACCGAGGACGGATGCTTCTCGTTCAACGGCGAAACCGTTTGCGCCAAAGAGCTGCTCGGCATCTATGAAGATAAATTAGAGAGCGTTTATTCCTGCAACATCACCAACAAGGGTACAAAGGCGGAAACCTTCTCTTACACGGCGACCGAGCGCAAGGCTCCCGCTGTGCTCACGGCGAAGCCCAAGGTGCTCATCCCCGCATTCCCCGGCACGAACTGTGAATTTGACAGCGCAAAAGCGGTGGCAGACGCAGGGGCAGAACCCGAAATCGTGGTCATCAACAACCTGTCTGCACAGGGCATCGGACGCAGTGTCGAAGCCTTCGGCGAAAAGCTCAAATCCGCACAGATGATTTTCATTCCCGGCGGTTTCTCCGGCGGCGATGAGCCGGACGGAAGCGGCAAGTTCATCACCGCTTTCTTCCGCAACGCACAAATTAAAGACGGCGTCACCGATTTGCTCGACAACCGTGACGGCTTGATGTGCGGCATCTGCAACGGCTTCCAGGCGTTGATTAAATTGGGTCTTGTGCCGTTTGGCAAAATCATCGACACCGATGAAAATTGCCCGACCCTGACCTTTAACACCATCTCCCGTCACCAGTCCCGCATTGTCCGCACACGCATTGCCTCGAACAAATCTCCGTGGCTGAGTCTGATGAATGTCGGCGACATTGTCAATGTTCCGATTTCGCACGGCGAGGGTCGTTTCTTGGCAAGCGAAGAAACCATTCGTTCCCTTGCCGAAAACGGACAGATTGCCACGCAGTATGTCGATTTTGACGGCAACGCATCCTGCGACATTCATTTCAACCCGAATGATTCCATGTATGCCATTGAGGGCATCACTTCCCCGGACGGCCGTGTTTTCGGCAAGATGGGTCACAGCGAGCGCATCGGAGCAGGTCTTTACAAAAATGTTCCGGGCGAATATGACATTCGTATGTTCCAAGCCGCAGTAAAATATTTTAAGGGATAAGGAGAGAACACCATGCAGTACAAATCCGATATCGAAATCGCACAGAGCTGCGAAATGAAACCGATTACCGAAATTGCAAAGGTTGCAAATGTTGACGAAAAATACATTGAGCAATACGGCCGCTACAAAGCAAAGGTTGACCTTTCTCTGCTTAAAGACACCGACCGCAAGGACGGCAAGCTGATTTTGGTCACCGCCATCACACCGACACCCGCAGGCGAGGGCAAAACGACCACCACCATCGGCTTGGCAGACGGACTCAAGCGCATCGGCAAGAATGTTACGGTTGCTCTGCGTGAGCCGTCCCTCGGACCCGTTTTCGGCGTCAAGGGCGGTGCCGCAGGCGGCGGATACGCCCAGGTTGTGCCCATGGAGGATATCAACCTGCATTTCACGGGTGACTTCCACGCCATCGGTGCGGCGAACAACCTTTTGGCGGCAATGCTTGACAACCACATTCAGCAGGGCAATGCGCTGAACATTGATGTGCGCAAAATCACCTGGAAGCGCTGTGTGGATATGAACGACCGCCAGCTTCGCTATGTTGTTGACGGCATGGGCGGCAAGGCAAACGGCGTGCCCCGTGAGGACGGCTTCGACATCACCGTTGCCTCCGAAATCATGGCGGTACTTTGCCTTTCCTCTTCCATCACCGATTTGAAAGAGCGTTTGTCCCGCATCGTTGTCGGCTACACCTACGGCGATGAGCCTGTTACCGCCGGTCAGCTGAACGCTTCGGGTGCGATGGCGGCATTGCTCAAGGATGCACTCAAGCCCAATTTGGTTCAGACCTTGGAGGGCACGCCGGCATTTGTTCACGGCGGACCGTTCGCCAACATTGCACACGGCTGCAACAGCGTTACGGCAACCAAGCTTGCGTTGAAAATGGGCGACTACACCGTTACGGAGGCAGGCTTCGGTGCTGACTTGGGTGCTGAAAAATTCCTGGATATCAAGTGCCGTATGGCAGGCCTTGTGCCCGATGCCGTTGTTGTGGTTTCCACCGTTCGTGCGCTGAAAATGCACGGCGGCTTGGATAAAAAGGCGCTCAACACCGAGGATTTGGATGCACTCAACCGTGGCATTCCGAACTTGCTTCGCCATGTTTCCAACATCAAAAATGTTTACAAGCTTCCCTGTGTCGTGGCGGTCAACCGCTTCCCGACCGATACGGATGCCGAAATTGATTTCATCATGAAGCGCTGCGCCGAGCTTGGCGTCAACACCGTGCTTTCCACCGTTTGGGCAGAAGGCGGCAAGGGCGGCGAAGCTCTCGCCCGTGAAGTGGTTCGTCTGTGCGAAGAAGAGCAGGGCGATTTCACCTTCTCCTACGAGCTTGACAGCACAATTGAAGAAAAAATCGAAGCCGTTGTCAAAAAGGTCTACGGCGGTGACGGCATTAACATTATGCCGGCGGCAAAGAAGCAGATTGAGCGTTTGGAACAGCTCGGCTACGGCAGCTGCCCGATTTGTGTGGCAAAAACGCAGTACAGCTTCTCCGATGACCCGACCAAGCTCGGCGCACCCGAGGGCTTTACCGTAACGGTCAAGAATGTCAAAATCTCCGCAGGCGCAGGCTTTATTGTTGTGCTGACGGGTGACATTATGACCATGCCCGGCTTGCCCAAGGTTCCCGCCGCCGAACGCATAGATGTTGACGAAAACGGCAAAATTTCAGGCTTGTTCTAATCTGATAAACAAAAAAAACATCTCTGCCCATGCGGACGGAGATGTTTTTTTGTTGCTCGCTTTTGCATGATTTCCGCTCACAAGGATATCCTATCCCTTAAAAAGTGGCTGAATTTAAGGGATAATCGTCCATGTTTTACTTAATTTTCCGATTGTGCGTTGATAATAAGCCTTCAACGGTGTTGTGCCGTCTTTCGGGAAAGGGGTCGGTGCCGCACCTGCACAAAAAAAGAACGCCCGACAGAGCGTTCCCTTTTTATTGCAAAAATTCGGGCTTATGAATCAGTCGAACTACCCACACAATCGCAAAACCGATAATCAGCACCGCAAAGGTGAGCTTATTCCACCGCTCGCTTTTGAACAGCTTTCCGTCCGATAAAAACAACAGGACGATGAGCGGAAATGACCAAAACATCGGGTGATAGGAAAAGGCGGACACAAAATCGAGCCTAAAAGCATAAACAAGCGCACGGGTAAACCCGCAACACGGACAGGCAACATGGAAAAAATGATTCCAGATACAGCTGACGCCCGTTTTGTTTGCAATCCAATACCCGAGCCCGTAAAGGGGAATGAGAACCCATTTGGGTTGCAGAAAAATTTTTGAGAGCTTTTCTTTCAATTAGAACAGCTTCTCGGGGTCGATGACATATTTGTCGGTCAAAATGCGGACAAAGTCAATCAAAGCAAGGATTGCGCCGATGCCGAAGCAGCAGGTCGCAACAATTTTGACAATACCTTTTTTGGTTTCACCCAAAACAAAGTTGTGCACACCGATTGCGCCGAGGAAGAAGCAAAGCAGAGCCATAGCAAGCTTGCTTTGACCGCCAAGCTCACCGTCCAAACCCGTGGAGCTTGCCTTTTTTACGGCAACGCCGCAATTCATGCAGAAATCCGCACCGGGGGTAAGGGGCTGACCGCAGTTAGCGCAGTAAGCTTCACCCGTGCCGACCTTGCTGCCGCATTTGATGCAGACAGCCTGATTGTCGTTCATTTCGACACCGCAGTTTTTACAATACATAACCATTCTCCTTTTTTGTTGGAATGTCGACATAATATTTATTATATCGCTCCAATCGTATCATATTGCTGTGTCGATTTCAAGCATTTTTTTGAATAATATACACTTTTTCGTTACTTCTTTTCTTTTTTTGACACTTGTGCTATACTGAATTCATCTTGTGCTTGAAAAGGCGGCGAAAAAATGAAAACTTACAAAAAAGCGGTTACCTTCAGCTACGATGACGGTGTTACGCAGGATATTCGCCTGGTTGAAATGTTCAACCGCTACGGCTTGAAGGCTACCTTTAACCTCAATTCCGAATTTTTCGGCATGAAGGGCGAATTGGTGCGGGAGGATGTTCGGGTTGACCACATCAAAGTGAACCGTGAGGATGTCAAGTCGATTTATGACGGGCATGAGGTTGCCGTGCACACGCTCACGCACCCGACCTTGCCCGGCGTTGAGCAGGATGAGGAAATCATCCGTCAAGTGGAGCAGGACCGAGTGAATTTGTCCGAGCTTGTCGGGTATGAGGTGCTCGGCATGGCTTACCCCGGCGGCGGCAAAAATTTTGATGACCGCTGTGCCGATTTGATTCGGGCGAACACGGGGGTGCAGTACGCCCGCACGACGGTGAGTACATTTGAATTTAAGCCGACGCAGGGCGACTTGCTTCAATTCCATCCGACCTGCCACCATTTGCGGGATGAACCGAACCTGACCGCCGTCGGCGAAGCGTTTTTGAACTGTGAAAGTGACGACTTTCAGCTGCTCTATGTTTGGGGTCACAGCTATGAGTTCGACATTCGGGACGAGTGGACAAGGTTTGAGGAATTCTGCAAGATGATTTCGGGGCACGATGATATTTTATACGCCACGAATTTGGAAGCGTTTCGCTATGCAAAAGTTTTGTAAACGGCTTGCAAGTGTGGAAAAAAGCTGTTAAAATAGAACCGTCAAACTGAATATCGGTGCACACCGCCCGCAGGGGTGAGGTGAGGAAAGTAAGGTGAAAATCCAGCGCAACCGTCATTGCCGTTACAGTCGGAATGCTCACACCGTGTGCCGTTTTTTCGGAACATTTTTGGGCAGGAAGAATGAGAACGACCTTGGTTTTCGTGAAAGCGGTTGCTTTGACGAGGGCTTTTGTGCGTGTGTCTTATTGCGCTTTTTGTCGAAAGTTTTGCTCGGCAAAAAGCGCTTTTCTTTTGCCCGGAAAGGGGAGAGGACTTGTGACAGAAGAATGCTGTATCGCTTTGCTGTGCGACAAATATGCCGCCCTGCGGGCGAATGGGTTGGAACGGTACCCGCAGAAAAACGATTTCACGAACGAAGAAGTCGCCGACATCAAAGCACGGCTCGGACCGTGGCCGAGAGCGTTGGAAGCGGCAGGTATTAAACCGTTGAAAGAATCGAAATAAAGGAGAAAACACAAATGAAAAAAATAGTCATTATTTTGCTGGCAATCGTATTGATTATCGGCGGAATTCTTTTGGTCAACAACATTCAAAGCAAGGATATATCCGTTTCCGAGCCGACAGCGGCTGCTCAATTAAACTCCGTAACAGTCACCATGTCCGTTCGGTGCGACACGGTCAAACAGCACGCAGGGAAAAACCCGGCGATTCCCGCCGACGGTATCATCCTCGACACAAGCACCGAAGCAATGGCACCCGGCAGCACCGCTTACGATTTACTGGTGCTCACGGCAAAGAAAAACGGCTTCACCTTTGTCAACCAAGCCGGCGACGGCAAGGATGCCTACATCACCTCGATTCACGGCATAGACGCAGGTGAATACGGCGACTGTTCGGGCTGGCTGCTTTATGTCAAC
>DNXM01000121.1:3240-3702 GCA_003505905.1 Oscillospiraceae bacterium | reverse complement strand
TGGTGGGTGCGCTGTCCATCGTCCGTTTCCGTACAGCCATTAAGGAGCCTCTGGACATCGCATTCCTGTTCTGGTCGATTGCCGCAGGCATTATTCTCGCCGCCGGTATGATTCCGCTGGCTGTCATCGGCAGTGTTATCATCGGTTTGATTCTTCTTTTCTTCGTCAATAAGAAGTCACACAAGAATCCCTATATTATCGTGCTTTCCTGCCAAAATCACGAGGCGGAAAAAGAGGCGATGAAGTATGTAAACGCTAAAGTGGAACGTTGCGTAGTGAAATCCAAATCCGCTCAAAACGGTCTTGTCGAGCTGAATATGGAGGTCCGTCTTAAAGACGATAACACTGACTTTATCAATGCACTGTCCGCAATAAACGGCGTAAACAGTGCTGTCATGGTAAGCTATAACGGAGAATATATGGGCTGAGGAGGATCTCTATGTCAACAAGTAAGCATATAGA
>DNXM01000121.1:217-3185 GCA_003505905.1 Oscillospiraceae bacterium | reverse complement strand
TCGATGGCGTGTGCTCTCCGGAGATGCTCCCTCTTTCCGACATTGTTGCCGAAACGGCAAACACCTTTGCGGCCGTCGCCGATGCAAACGGTATGTTCATACCATTGATATTGTGATGAACGATTGGGAGAGCTTTATTGAAACCTGCGAAAATGAGGAATATACGTCCTGCACCGTGGTTATTGATGGAAAAAAGCACAGTAATATTGCTATTCGAGCTAAGGGAAATACCTCGCTATCCACGGTTTCCACTATGAACAGCGACAGATACAGTTTCAAACTGGAGTTTGACCACTACGACAGTTCAAATACGCTCGACGGCCTTGACAAGCTTTGCCTTAACAACCTGATTCAGGATAATACCATGATGAAGGACTATATCGTTTATCAAATGATGAACGATTTCGGGGTGGATACGCCGCTGTGTTCGTTTGCGTATTTGACGGTGAACGGCGAAGATTGGGGCTTGTATTTGGCCGTGGAAGGCGTAGAGGACAGTTTTCTTTCGCGCAATTACGGCTCCGATGTCGGCGAACTGTATAAGCCCGACAGCATGAGCTTCGGCGGCGGTCGCGGCAACGGCAAAGACTTTAATATGGACGATTTCGATTTTGACGCCATTGGCGAAAATGCGCAAGGCGGTTCTGTGCCGCAGATGCCAAGCGGCGAATCTGCAACCGTACCGAGTATGCCCGAAGGCCAACAAAGCGAAGGCACCGAGCGCCAAAGCGGCTTCCCGACCATGCCGAACGGCGGCTTTAACGGGCAGGGCAATATGCCGAGTATGCCGAACGGCGACAGTACCGTTTCGATGCCCGATTTCAGCGACTTGTTCGACGGCGAGATGCCGGATATGTCCGATTTCGGCGGTGGCGACCAACAGATGGGCGGCAATATGGGCGGTGGCATGGGTAGCGACGATGTCAAGCTGAAATACATCGACGATGACCCCGACAGCTATTCCAACATTTTCGACAATGCAAAAACAGCCGTTTCCGACAAAGACAAAACACGGTTGATTGCGTCCCTCAAGCAGCTCAACGCCAATGAAAACATCGAGGATATTGTTGACATTGAAGAAGTGATACGCTACTTTGTCGTGCATAATTTCGTTGTCAATTTCGACAGCTACACGGGCAGCATGATTCACAACTACTATCTGTACGAAAAAGACGGGAAAATGTCGATGATTCCGTGGGATTACAACTTGGCATTCGGCGGATTCCAAGGTGCAGGCAATGCAACATCCTTGGTCAATTATCCGATTGACTCCCCTGTTTCGGGTGGAACGATTGATTCACGGCCGATGCTCGCTTGGATTTTCAACAACAACACCTACACGGAGCTTTATCATCAATACTTCAGAGAATTCACGGAAAACCTGCTGAATGAAGAAGCCTTCACCGCCGAATTTGACCGAGTGAAAGAAATGATTGCGCCTTTTGTGCAAAAAGACCCGACCAAATTCTGCACCTACGAAGAATTTGAAAAGGGCGTTGAAACGCTCCGCGAATTCTGTCTGCTTCGAGCCGAGAGCATTCAAGGGCAGTTAGACGGTACCATTCCTTCCACATCCGACGGTCAATCCGCCGACAGCTCCTCCCTCATTCAAGCTTCCTCCATAACGATTTCGGACATGGGAAGCATGGGGAACATGGGAAAAGGCGGTCCGAATTCCTCTGCCGCTCCCGCCGACAAATCAACCGAGAAAAAAACGCAGACGCAAAATGAGGAAAACACAACCGCTACCGCAAGCTCCACACCGTCTGCACAGCAAGCTCCGCCGGAAATGCCCTCGGGTGGATTCAATGGTACTCCGCCGGACGGAGCACCCGGTGCGCCGTCAACATAAAACCAAATGGTTTTGAACCGCCGTCAATTTTTATTGATTGCGGTTCTTTTTTTCGTAGGATTCAGAAAAATTCTTGTTTTTTGCTCGCCGATATATTATAATGGTTGTGACTATTTTTTGAGGTGAGGAAAATGAAACACTTGAAAAGGCTCATCAGCGCAATTTTGGTTGCAATTCTGCTCATCACAAGCAACGGACTGCTTGCCGTCAACGCTGTTCCGGACAAAACCGGGCAAAACAAAATCGTTGAGCGAACCCCACTGTTAAACGACAAGGGCGAGCTGACCGAACCGGGTTACTGCGTAACCAATCTGTACGATTATGACCGTTCGCAAATCAAGGCAAATGCCACCCGTATCAAAGAGTGGGATTTTTACCAGGTATCCAATGAACGCTACTTGTTCCAGCTCACGGTTGCCGATATCTCGTTGGGCGGCGCTATCACGGTATACATTCGTGATATGCAGGAAAATGTCGAATATTCAACCATGAAGCTCCGTCTGTTCACCTTCGGCAAAATGAATTTGAGTAAGGACGCAATGAAGGCGCACAGCTATCATTATGATATGAACAACTTTAAGTTGGATTTGAATGTGACAGACACCGAGCGCACTATCAAATTCAAAGGCAAAGCCTCCGGCAAGGATTTTGATGTTGATTTGAAGCTTGCTATGCTCCCCAACCACGAATCGCTTGTTATGGCTGTTCCGTTTGACACCAAGGACAACAAGCATTTCTACTACAACCAAAAAGTGAACTGCATGGCGACCACCGGCACGGTTAAGGTCGGCAAAATCGACGCAGAGTTCAAGGGTGCCGCAGACGATTCCTACTGCGTACTTGACTGGGGTCGAGGCGTTTGGCCGTATCACGAAGTATGGTGGTGGGGAAACGGCTCCAAGACGGTATATGACGGACAGGGAAAAGCACACACCTTCGGCTGGGAAATCGGCTGGGGCTTCGGTGACATGAGTGCCGCAACCGAAAACACACTGTTCTACGATGGAAAGGCTCATAAAATCGGCACGCTCAAGCTTGTCAATGAGAGCGAGGTCGTAAAGAAATGGGACAAATGCAAATGGATTATCACGGACGGTGACGAAGGTCGCTTCTATA
>DNXM01000121.1:0-189 GCA_003505905.1 Oscillospiraceae bacterium | reverse complement strand
AAATGACCCCGACCTATGACCACATTACACGCTTGCGTTTCCTGTTTGTCGGCAACATTTGTCACCAGGTGTTCGGCAAGTGGAACGGCTGGGTTAAGCTTGATGACGGCACCAAGCTTGAAATCAAAGACATGATGTCGTTCCTCGAGCAATCCGACAATATGTGGTAAATTCCCGAAAAGAGAGTGA
>DNXM01000188.1:8117-8598 GCA_003505905.1 Oscillospiraceae bacterium | reverse complement strand
GCTTCCGTTTTGATATAAGTACAAATAGATACCACGGTTGCGAAGCAAATCAAACGCATCGCCTTTCGGAATCATTTCGCCGTTCGACACAATTTCAATACGCTTGATTTTCGGCAGACGGTGCGCCGTTTTCACCAAGGGAACAAGGTTATCATAAGCGAACACCTCACCGCCGACAAAGCGTAATGTTTCAAGCGTGTAATTCAGCTCATAGAACACATTCAGCGTGTAATCCAAGTTTTTGTAATCGGCATAATAGGCGGTTCCGTCGCCTCTTTTAGAAGCCGTTGTAACCAAAACATTCGTGCATTCGGGTGTAAGATTTTCGAGCTTGAACAGCTCGGTATTCATCAAAATGCTTAACCACAGCCCCGGATATCGCAAGGCGTTCACGGTTTTGAACGGCCGCGGCAGCGACGGATAAAACGCCGAGTAGCAACGGTTATAGAGATAATTCTTTCGCTCTTGTTTTGTCATAACT